>NZ_JBITUQ010000022.1:0-97407 GCF_044542515.1 Rhodococcus sp. NPDC078407
ACCTTCTCCACCGCCGCCTCACCCGAGGGATGCTCCGCACCCGCGAGACGTTTACGAAGATCGGCCAATTTACCCGCAGTGGTATGGATATCGGGTTCGGTTGTCGTCATGCACATTTTCCCTACGTCGTATGGACAGCGAGCGAGAAGAGTCAGCTGGTTGCGAGTGAACGAGCGATGACCAGACGCTGAATCTGGTTGGTGCCCTCGAAGATTTGCGTGATCTTGGCGTCACGCATGTACCGCTCGACGCGGAAGTCTCTGGTGTAGCCGTAGCCGCCGAACACCTGTACCGCATCGGTGGTCACCTTCATGGCCGCATCGGTCGCGATCAGCTTGGCCACAGAAGCGTTGCGGGAGTAAGGAAGTCCCGCGTCCCGGCGGCGAGCCGCATCGAGATAAGTGGCGCGGGCGGAATCGACCGCCGCCGCCATGTCGGCCAGCACGAAGCCCAGCCCCTGATGGTCGATGATCTTCTTGCCGAACGCCGTGCGCTCCTGGGCGTATTTCACTGCGTCGTCGAGTGCCGCCTGAGCGATTCCCACTGCAACAGCGGCGATTCCGAGCCTCCCGGCATCGAGCGCACTGAAGGCGATCTGCAACCCCTGACCCTCCGCTCCGATACGCCATTCGGTAGAGATATGCACGTTGTCGTAGTGCGCCGACGTCGTCGGGATCGCATGCAACCCCATCTTCTCCTCGGGCTTACCGAAGCTCAGACCCTCGGTTCCGTTCGGTACGAGGAAGCACGAGATTCCCTTCGAGCCCTCACCGGTGCGCGCGAAGAGGTTGTAGAAGTCGGCCCTACCGCCGTGCGTGATCCATGCCTTGGACCCGTTGACGGTGTAACCACCGTCGGTTGCCGTGGCCTTACAGCTCAGCGCGGCAGCGTCCGAGCCGGCCTGCGCCTCGGACAGAGAGTAGGCACCGATCTGCGATCCGCCGAGCATGCCGGGAAGCTTGTCTGCCTTCTGCTGATCCGTACCGAACGCCATCAGGGGATAGCAGGCCAGACCATGCACGCTCACCGCGACGGCAACGGCCGCCCATCGTGACGCCAGTTCTTCGAGTACCTGCAGGTACACCTCGTACGGTTGGCCTCCACCGCCCCACTCCTCGGAATACGGCAAGCTCAGCAGTCCCGCTTCGCCCAAGGTGGCGAACACCCCGTCCGGGTAGGTCTCGTTGCGTTCGTGGTCGTCGACGATCGGGTCGAGCACCTTGTCTGCCACGTCGCGGGTCAGAGCGAGAAGGTCGCGCGCTTCGGCAGTGGGCAACAGGCGATCGACGGGCACGGACAACCTCCGGGACGTTTTCGGCATCAGTACTGCAGGATGATCCGCAGTACTGATGCACAGTACTGCACAACTCGATGCAGTACCATCCTTGGTGTGAACGCACCCGTGACCTCGCATGCCACGGCGCGCCGCTCCGAACTCTTCGACCAACTCGTGAGCCTGTTCTTGGCCGAGGGGTTCGCCCACCTGACACTCGACACCATCGCGGCCCGGCTCCGCTGCTCCAAATCCACCCTGTACACCCTGGCGTCCAGTAAAGATCAGCTCGTCGGCGGAGCCACGGTGCACTACTTCAAGTCCATGACCACCCAGGTGGAAAACGCAGTCGCCGAGGTGGACGGCACCCGCAATCGCATCACCACGTACCTCACCGCCGTCGGCGCTGCTCTGGAATCGGCATCGGAACAGTTCATGACCGATCTGGCATCACTGGAAGCGGCTCGTTCGGTATACGAGCGCAACACGGCAATCGCCGCCCGGCGTGTACAGGAGTTGATCAGCGAGGGGGTGGCGAGCGGTGAAGTGCGCGATGTCCACGCCGCCTTCGTCGGCGATGTGGCCTCGTCGGTGATGGTTCGGATCCAAACCCGCGAGGTGCTTCGTCTGACGGGACTGTCCGACGGCGATGCGTACCTCGAACTGGCGAAGTTGTTGACAGCAGGCATCGGAGCATAGGGCAGAGGCCGGGGAATGAATCGACCCTGCCGTGCGCTGACTCCTACGAACATAGTTGATCCTTCAATGAGAGAGCACGCTATGAAGAAGATCGGTTTTCTGTCCTTCGGACATTGGTCACCGTCCGCGCAGTCACAGACCAGATCGGCGTCCGACGTTCTGTTGCAATCGATCGATCTTGCGGTGGCGGCCGAGGAACTCGGAGCCGACGGGGCGTACTACCGCGTTCACCATTTTGCCAATCAGCTCGCGTCGCCGTTTCCTCTGCTCGCCGCCGTCGGCGCGAAGACGAGCACCATCGAGATCGGCACCGGCGTCATCGACATGCGATACGAGAATCCGTTCTACATGGCCGAGGACTCGGGCTCTGCCGATCTCATTTCCGGCGGACGGCTTCAACTCGGGATCAGCCGAGGATCGCCCGAGCAGGTGATCGAGGGATATCGATACTTCGGCTACGCCCCCGCGGAGGGCTCCGATCATGCAGAGATGGCCCGCGAGCACACCCGCATCTATCTCGATCTGCTCGAAGGAAAGGGCTTCGCTCAGCCGAACCCACGGCCGATGTTTCCCAACCCGCCCGGCCTGCTGCGCCTCGAACCGCACTCCCCCGGTTTGCGCCAGCGCATCTGGTGGGGTGCCGGTACCCGTGAGACCGCCGAGTGGACGGCACGCCAGGGCATGAACCTGATGAGCTCGACCCTGCTCAGCGAAGACACCGGAGTGCCCTTCCATCAGCTGCAAGCCGAGCAGATCGAACGCTTCCACAAGACGTGGAGCGACGCCGGTCATGATTTTGCACCGCGAACATCGGTGAGCCGCAGCATCTTTCCGATCGTGAACGACCTGGATCGAGCGTACTTCGGCCGCGAGGGCACCGGCGACGACCAGGTGGGCTATCTCGACGGCGGCAAGGCTCGCTTCGGCAAGACCTACGCGGGCGAGCCCGATCGGCTGATCGAAGAACTGGCGGCGGACGAGGCGATCGCAGCCGCAGACACCCTGCTGCTCACAGTCCCGAATCAGTTGGGTGTGGAGTACTGCGCACACGTTCTCGAAACGCTGCTCCGCGATGTGGCACCCGCCCTGGGGTGGCGCTGACCACCGAAGCGATGGAACGCGGTTGGTTTCGGCGGATACGGGTACTGGCAGCGAGTTCACACCCCACCACCTGCCAGGAGTACCAGTGCTCAAACGTGACGTGTCCGCGCGCCTCGATGTAGACATCACCGCCGCCACCACACTCGAATTCCAGATCGCGATTGCCCCGCACCCGGGCACGACGGTCACCGAATCATTGTCCTTCGTTCTCGACGGCAACCCCATCGAGGCGAAGGAAGTGAGCGGGCCGCACGGTAATCGGATTCACGTCATGCCGGCCGACGTCGGCAATCTGCAGGTCTCGTACGACGCCACGATTCTGGGTAACACCAGCCCGGCACCGGTGACCGATTACGACATGTCGCTCTATCTCCGACCGAGCCGATACGCCGAAGCAGACAAGTTCTACGGATTCGCCGCCACCGAATTCGGAGACTACGCGGACTCGGAGGAGCTGCTGGCCAAAATTTCGGCGTGGGTGGGTGCACGACTGAATTACGTTCCAGGAAGCAGTGATCCGATCGACGGTGCCGTCGACACGCTGCTCGCCGGGCAGGGTGTGTGCCGCGACTACTCACACTTGGTGGTCGCGATGCTCCGAGCTGTCAACGTCCCCGCTCGTCTCGTGGCCGTCTACGCACCCGGTTGCGATCCGATGGACTTCCACGCCGTCGCCGAGGCTTTCGTCGGCGGCCAATGGCGTGTTGTGGATGCCACCTGCCTCGCCCCTCGCTCGACACTGGTGCGCATCTCGGTCGGTCGCGATGCTGCCGACACCGCATTCCTCGACAACCACAAGGGTGCCATCACGCTGAACAGTTCGGTGGTCACTGCCGTGGTCGACGGCGAGCTTCCCCACGACGACATCACCGAGCTGGTCTCGCTCACATGAGCGATCCAACCTACGGGGTGATGTAGCTCACAGATTGACGGCGTTTGTTTTCGGCGCCGAAAACCGACTAAGTATCCGTTACCAACATTCACAGCCAACTGAAAGGCGAACACCATGAGCTTCATCGACAAGGCCAAGAACGCAGCAGAAGACGCCATCGGCAAGGCGAAGGAAGTTGTGGGCGACGCCACGAACAACAAGGACCTCGAGGCCGAGGGCAAGAAGGATCAGGGTTCGGCAGGCGTGAAGAAGGTCGGCGAGAACATCAAGGACACCTTCAAGTAACCCACCCCAGCTCATCGAGTGCCGCCGATCTCGATGATCGGCGGCACTCGCACTTCCACCCACCTTCAAGCCAAGAACGGATACCCCTCATGACTGCATCGACCGACACCACCACCACCAAGCGCCGCGGCGGATTCGCCTCGAAGTTAGCCCTGCTGATCACCCTCGTACTGGTTGCAGCACTGGTGATCTTCGTTCTGCAGAACACGGTGCACACCACGATCGACTTCCTGGGCTGGAACTTCGATCTCGCTCAGGGTGTGTCCCTGCTCGGTGCCGCTGTCGTCGGTGCCGTCATCACCCTCGCCGCAACCGCCGCCCTCAAAGTACGACGCGCAGTCCGCTGACCGCCTCGCCCACGACAGGACCCCGCCGATGATTCCCCTACTGGCACGCAAGTACCTGTACCGCTACCTCATCGTTGCGATCGGGCTTCCCATTCTCGCCCGGCTCCTGGCCTTCGCGGGGCAGAGTCTCGAAAAGCGAACGGGGAAAGACAATGTCGTCTCCAAGAGTTTGAAATCGGCCGGCAGATTCGCACAACGGCGAGCCGACAAGTCGCAGGGCAAGAAGTCTGCTGCCGCAGTCCGCTAGGCCGGGTTTCCGTAGAGTTCGTTCAACACATCACGCAAGACCGTTCGATCGTCGAACTCGATGATGTCGGTGCCGTACGCCTGCTCGGTATCGCAGCCTCGGCCCGCGACGACGACAACATCGTCGGGTTCGGCGATCGTCACTGCACGTGTCAGCGCACGCCGCCGATCCGGTTCCACCACGACCGTCGCCGAGTATGCCGAACGCGCACCCTCCGCCACCGCATTTCGGATAGCTTCGGCGTCCTCGGACAGCGGACTCTCGTCGCTGACGATCACCACATCCGCCAAGCTTGCCGCGGTGGCACCCAGGGGGAATCGTTTACCCGGATCGCGCTCGCCTGTTGCGCCGACGACCACGATGACCCGTCCGGGCACCAGGGTTCGTACGAACGGAAGCAGTCGACGCTGGCCCGCGGTGTTGTGCATGTAGTCGACCAGAGCGAGAAACGGTTGTCCGCCATCTATTTTCTCGAGCCTTCCGGGAATCGACCGCACCCGCTCGAACCCCGAGGCGACCACATCCAGATCTTTGCCTGCGGACAACGCCACAGCCAGGGCAGCCAGCGCGTTGCTCGCCTGGTGCGGACCGAGCAGGGGAAGTCGAACAGCGATGGATCCCGACGGAGTTCGTACTGTCATCGATGTACCCACGCCCGTGCACTCGATGTTGTCTCCGAAGACGTCCGCACGGTGATCGAGTGCCGACCACGTCCAGCACGGTACCGCCACGAGAGCCGCGAGTCTCCTACCGTACGGGTCGTCCATACCCACTGCCGCGGCTGCCGTACGTCGAGCTACGAACAGCTCGGCCTTCGCGGCGAAGTAGTCGTCCATAGTGCCGTGATAGTCGAGGTGGTCGGGGCCCAAATTGGTGAACCCCACCGATCTGAAGCGCACACCGTCGACGCGATGCTCCGACACGGCGTGCGACGAGACCTCCACCGCGGCCGCAGTTGCACCCTCGTTCCGGAAGTCGCCGAGGGTGCGTTGGACGACAGCGGCCTCAGGGGTCGTTCGCGCGGTGGGTCGCCACGTCGACGGGCCGGCCAGACCGATGCCGGTCATGGTCCCGACGGTGTCGCCCGTCGACTCCAGTCCCGCTGCGAGCAGCAGTGCGGTACTCGTCTTTCCGTTGGTCCCGGTGACTCCGTAGACGTCCATGTCGTTGGAGGGGAACCGATGAATCAGTGCACAGACCGCGCCGGCACTGCGACGCGGATCTGCAACGAGGACCGTCGGCAGTACACTCGATGGCCTGTCGGACAGCACCGCAACTGCACCTCGCTCGTACGCCTCGCGCTCGAAGTCCAGCCCGTGACTGCGAGAACCAGGAAATGCGAGGTACAAGTCCCCCGGCACGACCGATCGTGAATCGTCGCTTGCTCCGGTCACCCGCACCGACTCGATGGGCAGGGGCGCTTCCACAAGTCGAGCGACATCGCCCAAGGTGATGCCGGCATGGGCCGCGGCGAAGAATTCGTCGGCGGCGGATTGAGTCAATGTCCCGCCGGGTCGGTCAATGTCTTGCCCTCCTGGGCCTTGACGCGTCTGCGCTCGAGCAAGACCAGCGAAATACCCGCCACCAGCAGAACCGGCGCGGCAATTGCCCCGATCCATACCCAACCGGTGAAGCCGTAACCTGCCGCGGTGAGGGTGAGACCGAGGCTCACCAACGCCACTCCGATGCAGATGTAGCCGGGCCAGTTGCGTGTGTCGACGATGGCTTCACCCGCGTGACCGCGGATGGTTCGGTCGTCGTCACGCGCCCCTGCGTCGGCTTCCCTCGAGTTCTCGTCTGCCATTTGGATCCCCTCCGGATGCGGACCGTTCGTCCCATTCGAGACGAACTGTTCACCTCGGCTGCCCGCTGGTGACCGGAGATAAACCTGAAAGTCGGTCGGGCGATCAGTCGTGCCAACTCACTGCAGCGAAGGGAGCGTTGCTCGCCAGTCGGCCGACTATGCCGGCGTGGGCGAAGTCCTTGGCCACGGCGACGGCCTCGGCCACGTCCGCGCCCTTGGCCAGCTCGGCGGTGATCGCTGCGGCGAACACGCAGCCCGCTCCCGACACGCGTTCCTCGCCTACTTTCGGAGCGCGAAGCACGGTGATATCGGATCCGTCGTAGAGGACGTCGACGGCCTCGTCGCCGGGCAACCCGGCACCGCCCTTGACCACGACGTAACGAGGTCCCAGGTCGGCAATCCTTCTCGCGGCCTCACCGACGTCGTCGACGGTGGTGATGTCGTCCATTCCGGACAGCGTCTGCGCCTCGAACAGATTGGGGGTGATCACCGTGGCGAGTGGGAGAATGTCACGCCGAAGGGCGTTGTCGGTGTCGAGAGCCGAACCTGGTTCTTGGCCTTTGCAGATCAACACCGGATCGACCACCACATGCCGCCACGGCTGCAGTCGCAACGAATTCGCCACCGTGTCCACGGTGCCCGGAGTACCGAGCATGCCGATCTTGACGACATCGAGATCATGTGCAGCCGTGGCGACCTCGATCTGATCTGCGATGACGGAACTGTCGATGGGAACGAATCGATGACCCCAGCTCGACTTCGGATCGAACGACACGATGCAGGTGATCGTGCCGACCCCGTAGACCCCGAGCCGCTCGAATGTCTTGAGGTCGGCCTGCAATCCGGCTCCGCCGGTGGCTTCCGAACCTGCGATGACATACGCAATTGTGGACATGGTTCCAGTATGACAATGCGAATCGGACCGCGATGGAGGTGGTCGCCATCGGATTGGGTACAGCGGATCCGGGGCATACGACAACCTCGGATCGTTTCGACGACCCGACGCCGCGTAGTTCATCGACTTCGAGCCCAGGAGTAGCGGCGCACGATCCACGATCGTGCGACACGACAGAAGTTCGGAGGCCGAACTGTGCCCACCAGCAGAAATACGACAGCCAGTTGCGAGGACGTGTGGAACGTCCTCGCCGACGGATGGAGCTACGCAACGTGGGTTGTCGGCGCTTCGCGCATTCGTGCCGTCGACACCGAGTGGCCCGCCGCCGGTAGCTCGATCCATCATTCGGTGGGTACCTGGCCTGCGGTGCTCAGTGACGTGACCCGCTCGGTGGGCGTACACGTCGGTCGTGAACTCCGACTCGAGGCACGGGCCTTGCCCTTCGGAAAGGCATCGATCACGGTGCGGTTGCACCCGATCGCCACCGGCTGCCGAATCGAAATCATCGAGCACGCGATCACCGCACCGTTCGACCTGGTGCCCGACGGCGTGCAGCACCTTCTTGCTCATCCGCGTAATGCCGAGGCCTTGCGTAGACTCGCCCTGCTGGCCGAGCGGTCCACTGCACCGTGAGCAATAGTCCACTGCGACAAGCAGTCTCGGGAAAGATGCTGTTCGTGTTCATTCTGGGCGATGTACTCGGTGCCGGAATCTATGCACTCGTCGGCGAGATCGCAGGCGAGGTCGGCGGGGCGATCTGGCTTCCGATGCTGGTGGCATTGTTGATGGCGCTGCTCACCGCAGCGTCGTACGCCGAGCTGGTCACCAAATACCCCCGGGCAGGTGGGGCTGCGGTATTCGCGCAGCAGGCGTACAAGAAACCGCTCGTGTCGTTCCTCGTCGGCTTCTCGATGCTCGCCGCCGGTGTCACCAGCGCAGCCGGACTGGCGCTGGCCTTCTCCGGTGACTATCTGGGCGTGTTCCTCGACGTGCCGGCGGGGCCTGCCGCAGTGGTGTTCCTGCTGTTGGTGGGGCTGCTCAATGCCCGGGGCATCACCGAGTCACTTCGCTCCAATCTCGTCATGACGGTCGTCGAGGTCTCCGGCCTGGTCGTCGTGATCGCCCTGGCCGGACTGGTCCTGAGCCGAGGCGACGGCACGCCCGCACGCGTACTCGAATTCACCGACGAGACGACACCGACGCTGGCCGTACTCGGCGCAGCCCTGCTGGCTTTCTATTCGTTCGTGGGGTTCGAGACCTCGGCGAACATCGCCGAAGAAGTCGAGGACGTGCGGCGGGTCTACCCCCGTGCCCTCCTCGGTGCCGTCACCGCTGCCGGTGTCGTGTACGTGCTGGTAGGGCTCGCAGTGTCAACCGTCGTGCCCGCCGAGACGTTGTCGGAGTCGACAGGCCCGCTGCTCGAGGTCGTCGCGGCCGCCGACGCCGGAATCCCACCGTGGGTCTTCAGCCTGGTTGCACTCGTCGCGGTTGCCAACGGCGCGTTGTTGACGATGATCATGGCCTCGCGCCTGACGTTCGGCATGGCGCGCGACGGATTGCTTCCGCGAGCACTGGCTCGAGTTCTTCCCGTCCGCAAGACACCGTGGACTGCCATCGTCGCCACCACGCTCGTCGCGATGATCCTGTGCACCACCGGATCGGTGGCGGCACTGGCCGAAACCGTCGTGCTGCTGTTGCTGTTCGTCTTCGTCAGCACCAACGTCGCAGTGCTCGTGCTCCGCCGCGATCGAGCCGACACCGACCATTTCCGCACGCCCACAGCACTTCCGGTGCTGGCGCTGATCACCTGCGCGGTACTGCTGACCCAGCAGTCAGCAGAAACGTGGCTACGCGCCGGGCTGCTTCTCGCGGTGGGCGTCGCGTTGTACTTCGTCGGTAGTGTTCTGGGCAACAGGACCACCACCGACCAGAGGAGCACCGTGCGATGACCACCACCGAGGTCGACGCGATCGTCATCGGCAGCGGTCACAACGGTTTGGTGGCTGCCGCAGCGATGGCCGACGCCGGTTGGGACGTCGTAGTTCTCGAGGCTGCCGAGCACTCGGGCGGTGCCGTGCGCAGCGCAGAGCTGATGCCCGGTTTCACCAGCGACCTCTTCAGCGCCTTTTACCCGATGGCTCGTGCATCGCCGGCTCTGACCGCACTCGAGCTGGAGCGCCACGGGCTGCAGTGGTCGCACTCCCCCGCGGTGTACGGGCACGCGCGGTCGCCGCAGGACACCGACGCGCCGGTGGTTCACCACGACGTCGAGACCACGGCCGCCATGCTGGCCGACCACGACGCGCGCGACGGCGATACGTGGCTGCGGCTCTTCGAGCAGTGGGAGCGCATTCGCGGGCCGCTGCTGGGTGCGCTGTTCGGACCGTTCCCTCCCGTTGCACCCGCAGCTCGGTTGGCGCGCACCCTCGGACTGTCCGAGACGTTGCGTTTCGTACGTTTCGCAGCCCTTCCCGCCAGGGTGATGGCGCACGAGTTGTTTTACAGCGACGCTGCGAGATGCCTGTTGCTGGGCAATGCCATGCACGGCGACGTACCCACCGATGCACCGGTGAGCGGAATGATGGGTTATCTGCTCACCATGCTTGCCCAGGATGTCGGTTATCCGGCACCGGTCGGTGGGTCCTCGGCGTTGACCGAGGCTCTTGTTCGCCGAGGTGCTGCATCGGGTGCCGAGCTGCAGTGCGGACAGCTGGTCGAATCCATCGACGTCCGCGGTGGCCGGGCACGTGCGGTGCACACGGCGGCAGGACACACGTTCCGCGCCCGCAGGGCAATAGTCGCCGACGTGTCGGCACCGGCGCTGTACGGCACTCTTCTCCCGTTCGATGCGGTGCCGCGACGAGTGCACGACGACCTGCGCACCTTCGAGTGGGACACCCCGGTAGTCAAGGTCAATTACGCCCTCGATCGCCGCATACCGTGGAACTCACCGACCTTGACCGACGCCGGCACGGTTCATCTCGGAGCGGACGACGACGGCCTCGTCCATTGGGCAGCCGATCTCACCACCGGCATTCTGCCGCAAAGCCCGTTCATGCTGTTCGGTCAGATGACCACGGCCGACCGAACCAGATCGCCGGAGGGCACCGAAAGCGCGTGGGCCTACACCCACCTTCCGCGAGGGGTCGTCGACGATGCATCGGCCGATACCGTGGCCGGCCGCGTGGACGCCGTCCTCGAGGCTCATGCACCGGGATTCCTGAGTTCGGTGGTCGGCCGGGTCGTCCAACGACCGAGCGATCTGCACGGAGCCGATCCCAACCTGCACGGCGGTGCGGTCAACGGCGGAACAGCACAATTGCAGCAGCAGTTGATCTTCCGCCCCACGCCCGGGCTGGGGCGGTCGGAGACACCGGTGGAGGGGCTGTTCCTGGGTTCGGCGTCGGCGCACCCCGGCGGAGGTGTGCACGGTGCTCCCGGCCTCAACGCTGCGCGAGCAGCGCTCGGTCAGCAAGGTGCGCGCGGGTGGATGAAGAAAAAGATCACCGGCTCACTCATCGACGTGCTGGCCAGGTGACGGCGTTATCGAACCGAGACTTTTCGTTACCGCTTCGATACACAGGATCGAGCCTTATGCAATCGTGGACTGACATCGTTGATCAGACAACAACTCAGCGCCTCGCACCACGCGGGACGGGCGCTTCGCGGAAGAGGTAACGACATGTCTACGAGCACTGCAACCATGGAACGCTCTCTTCGCGACGACGACAGCGTGTTCCGACTCGAGACGGTTCGCGACATGGATGGTTGCAACATCTTGCGAGCATTCGGCGAACTGGACATGTCCACCAGGGCAGAGTTCGTTCACAGCCTCGACCGCCTCGCATCCACCGCCGATCGGGTCGTGGTGGATCTGTCTCAGGTCTCCTTCATGTATTCGGGAGTCGCGAACGCGATCATCGACGCCACGTACGTACACCCGGGCAAGATCGCCGTCTTCGCACCGGCGCGGTCGGTGCGCATGGTTCTGGACGTGCTGGGTGCCGGCGGACTGATGATCGACGCCGCTCGTTCGTGAACTGCACTCGGTAGCAGGTAACGTCGAGACCATGTCAGAGGAGCCGACGGGCGGGCCGTTCGAGATCGTGTCGGCCGATCACGAGTCGACAACCGTTCTCACCGTCCGAGGAGAGTTGGATCTGGACACCATTCCGGCGTTGTCCGCCACTGCTTTCCCGGCGGCCGACACCGCTGACGGAGGATTGGTTGTGGACTTGACCGACGTCAGCTTTCTGTCCTCGAGCGCGATCACAGTCCTGGTGCGCGTCTGCGACCGACTACCGAGCGCCTCGCGCATGGCGTTGGTAGCCGTGAACGGCGTCGTCGTTCGGCCCGTACAACTCAGCGGAATCGATCGCGTGATGGCCACGTTCACCACCGTTCCGGACGCCGTGGCCCATGTGCGGTCGTCGACCCGCAGCGGCGAGGCCGAACGATGACATCACGATCAGGGCCGGGGTGCGCATCATGACCGCCGGCCCTTCAGGTCCCGTCCCGCAGCGCTGGAGCCACACGGCACAGGCCGAGTCGACGGTGGCCAGCGCTCTCCGACGACGCCTTCGCGGGTGGGTTCTCGAGCTCGGAGTGAACACCGCGCTGGTGGACGACATCGTGCTGGGAGTTTACGAAGCGCTCGCCAACGTCGTCGAACACGCGTACCAGGCATCCCCCGAACCCGGAACGATGACGATCACTGCGGCATACGACCACGAGACGCTCACCGTGACCGTCTCCGATACCGGAACGTGGAACCCGCCGACGCCGACTACCTCTCGTAGCCACGGTCTGCAACTGGCCGCAGCTGTCTCGGACGACCTGTCTGTCGACCATCGACCTGGTCTCGGCACCGTGGTGACCGCGACCTGGAGCAAACCGCTCGCCGCCGTCGGCTCTGCCGAATCGCCCCAACGCCCGCGCTGACCCGACCAGGAGTGCACATGACCGCATCGGCTGCCGAACTACTCGACTCCGCGCCGTGCGGAGTGTTCTCGGTCGACGTCGCCAGCGGCAAGATCCTGTATGCAAACGAGGCCGCCGCGCGCATCACCTCGCGCAACCGCGACGATCTCGAGGGAATTGCGGTCGCCGAGCTCTTCACCACCGAGTTCACGCCGGTTCTGGCCAGTTTGCTCGACGCGGCATCCGCATCGGACTCGGGCGTACCGATCGGGACCGCTGCGCACCTCGCCGGTGCACCGGGGCGAGCATCGTCCACGGCGGTGTCCGTCTTGGCCAACAGACTTCGTGCGCAGTCCGGGGCCCTGACCGTGACGATGACGCTGCACAACGAAACCGAACGCCGCGTGCGTGAAAAGGATCTGGTCGACGCGCGATTGAATGCCGAGGCAGCTCAGGACGACGCAGAAGCGGCACTCGACAGATCCCAGGACGCACTGGGAGCGTCGGAGGAAGCACGCAAGTTGGCGGAGGCCGAGCGCACTCAAGTGCAGATTCTGGCATCGACGCTTCAGCGAACTCTGTTGCCGCCGCTCCTGTCGGCACCGACGGGCATGAATGTCGCTGCCCACTACCACCCGGCGTCCATCGACGAGGTCGGTGGTGACTTCTACGACGTGTTCCCACTGGACAAGAACACGTGGGGCTTCTTCCTCGGCGACGTCAGCGGAAAAGGCGCGGGAGCTGCGGCCGTCACGTCACTGACCCGCTACACCCTGCGCGCTGCAGCGGTGTTCGACCGCGACCCCATCTCGGTTCTGGAAAATCTCAATACCGTTCTGCACCACGAGTTTCACGGCGACGACCCGAGGTTCTGCACCGTGGTGTTCGGCACCGTCACGCCGGGGCCGGACGGGGCGGAGGTACACCTCGCCAGCGGAGGACACCCGCCCGCCGTGCGTGTGACCCGCTCTGCCGGAGTCGATTTCGTCGATACTGCCGGTGGGCAATTGGTCGGTGCATTGTCCGAGCCCCACTTCGCATCGGCGACCGTCACGCTGGAGCCCGGTGACGTCATGGCCTTCTACACCGATGGACTCACCGAGGCGATCGTGGGACCCGGCCGAACTCGCTTCGACGACAACGGGAGTCTCGAGACGTTCGTCGCCGAGAAGGGGCCCACCACGGCGACGAAAATTGTCGACGACCTCACCGCCCTACTGGCCACGTTCGGCGATGGGCTGCAGGACGACGTAGCGCTCCTCGCGTTCGATGTACCGCTTCTCGCAGCCGACGCTGGGCCGATCGAGCAGTAGCTGACGCGGCCGCGGGGAGTCAGCGAGCCAGCATTCCGGACAAGAACACGCGCAGGACGTTGTCGCCGACCTCCTCCGAGGTTTCGGCAGGCCGCGTCAAGGATCTGATCACCACGTTGTTGGCGAGCATCGTGGCCATTTCCAGCGCCGACGAGTCGGTGGCGAAATCACCTCGGCGCTGGCCGTTTTCGATGATCGGAGTGAGCGCCGAGGGCATGGGCAGATGCTCCCTGATGGTGGTGACGGTACCGGGCTCGTGAAACTGCTCGAAGCTCAGCGCAAGCAACATTCCCGAGCTCATAGCTCGGTCACGCGCTACCAACTCTGCTACACGGTTGACCGAACGCCGCAGGGCCACAACGGGTTCCACCTCGAGCCGGGCGTCAGCTCGGCCCAAGCGGAGAACACGCTCGAACTCCGGGGTGAGCGCGGCGACGATGATGTCGACCTTGCTCGGGAAGAGGCGTTTGAGATCGGTGACGGTCAGCGAGGAGGCCGACGCGATGTCTGCAAGAGTGACCGAAAAATATGAGTGTTCCGAGAACAACGTCCGGGTGGCCGCGATGACGTCGGATTCGATGTCATCGCGTGCAGGATCGACCTCGTCGAGTGATCGGGGAGCATCGACGTGCTGCACGGTGCCCTGCCGTCGATCCGAGTGCACCGGGTCCACTGCCCAGTCCAGCAACGAGTCGACGACCTCGGACACCCACGGCGCGGAAATGGTTGCCGGGCCCAGTGTTTCCCGGAAGGCAAGGCCATCGAGCAGAGCGACGAAAATGGTGGATAGATCGGCGACCGTCAGCGGCCTTTTCACCGAACCGCCGACAGCACGAAGTTTCTTCCTGATTGCGGCTTCGGCGGCGCGATCCATGGCATCGAATTCCGGTGCCAGCGACGACCGCGCTCCGGCGTGATCGGATGCGATCATGCCGCCGATCATCCTTCTCCGCATCAACCCCGAGGTCAGGTGCTCGAAATAGACCGCGAGTTCCGAGGCAGGCTGTTCGCCGGGGTCATCGGGTGGTGAGTACTGCAGCGACACGTGTGTGAGTAGATCCTCCACGAACGCGTCCTTGCCGCCGCGCTCCCCAGCGCGAGAGGAGCCCGGATACACGTTGTGGAAGGTCTGGTGCGACAAGCCCGCCTCGTCCACGACCGCGGCAATGGACAACGATTTGGCCAACACCGACATGTCGAGGTCGGTCAGCAAGCGCAAACCCGCCCCGAGCAATTGTTCACGTGGAGTGGATTTCGTGCTCAACGACAGCCGCCTACCGATAATCGTTCGATGGACCGTCGACTATAGCAATACGCCCACAAGGCCCGATTTTTATATTTTTATAAAAAGCGTTTTATACATTCATCCATCTTCGATCCGTTTGTCGAATCCGGTGGTGTTGTTTCATATTTCGCGGCGTGGTCCGATGTTCGAAACACCCAGGACGGACAACGGGGGTCGGATGCCATGCGGGACAGGAACACGGTTGCACCGAACACGGCTGCGACGGGCACAGGTGCGACGAATACAGGTGCGGCAACAGCGACGCTCGACCATGCGTCCGGATCGTCGAAGCACCCGTCACAACGATTCGCGCCGCGCCGCAGCGCGTCGGCGGTGCGGTCTCGAACCGTCGCGAACCTCGGCACCGACAGGCCTCTGGTACCGCAGGAATCGGCCACTTTCGCCGACCCCGGACTGACCACGCGCGAAATCGCGGTACTGGGCGCGTGGTTGCGCTGCGATTCCAAGCAAGAAGTGTGCGCGGTCCTACACATCGCGCTGGGCACGGTGAACACCCATCTCACCCGTATTCGCGCGAAATACGCAGCTGTCGGCCGAACCGCGCCCACCAAGGCTTCACTTGTTGCCCGGGCACTGCAAGACGGGCTGGTCACCCTCGACGACCTGTGACCGATAGCGCCCCTCGTCGCACGGTTCGATGCTAGGTTCCCAGACGCACGTCGATCTCGTTCCGATGGTGGGGCCATGACAAATCTCGCGGAGTCTGTGCTGCGCTCGTTCGTGGGTCCATCGGTGTGCGCTGCACTGGTGGGTATCGGTGGCTGGGACGGTTCCTCGGCCAGCTCTTCGGCAGCGACCGCAAGGCAGCACCGACGAGCTATGGGGATCCGTCCGTCGTCTACTCCTGGCAGGACTACGACGAGATGACCCCGAACGACTACACCGATCCTTCGAAAGAGGTGACCTCCATCTCGCAGATCGCGCGGAGCCTGAGCGAACCACCCCTGGACTTCACCGAGTGGTATTTCCCGACGGCCATCACCACCGATCTGGGACAACCGACCTCGCCGTCGATTGCCGCCTACTACCTCTACCGCGATGGCGTGAGCCGGAACCCCGTGCTGACCCTGCAAGGCGACGGTGGTCTGGATCTGGGTGCGTCCGACAGCCCGAACGACATTCCGATCACTCTGCACGGGTACAACCATCTCGACGTTCTGACGGCGGCGCAGAAGCAGAACAACGGTCTACCGGAGCAAGTGTCGACTCGCCTGGCAGCGTTCAGCCGATGAGGACGAAGCCGGCCTTGATGTTGCTGCACGGCGTCACCATGTCGGGAGCTGCGTGGGACGACGTCGTACCGTTGCTCGCCGAGCGGTTCGATGTCATCGCTCCCACCGCGGCCGGTCATCGTGGCGGCCCGACGCTCGAAGGCGCAGCCACCATTGCCGCCGTCACCGATGCTGCAGAACGCGAACTCGACTCGCGCGGACTCGATGCAGTACACATCGCCGGAAATTCGATGGGCGGATGGATGGCCATCGAGCTGGCGAGACGGGGACGCGCGCGCTCGGTCTGTGCATTCTCACCTGCGGGACTGTGGAAGAAGGACGAAAAGCCGGGCGCCAGTCGAGCCACCTTGATCCGTACCAAGAGGTTGGCCGACGCGACTCGCCACCTCGCCCCAGCGCTGATGAAGTTCGGGCTTGCTCGTCGAATAACGATGCGCGACATTGCAGTTCACGGCGACCGCATGACGCCGGAGCAGGCCGTTCGATCGTTCCAGGATCTCGTCGGGTGCGACGCAGCGTACGACCTACTGAACACCCGCGAGAGCGTGGACCCACTGCTCGAGCTGCCCTGCCCGATCACCGTCACGTGGGCGGCTCACGATCGCATATTTCCGCCGGCAGAGTTCGTCCCCATTGCCCGACAGCGCCTGCCTCGGGCCCGGTTCGTCACCGCACCGGGCGTCGGCCATGTTCCGATGATCGACGACCCGGTTCTGTGTGCGCGCCTGATCGTCGAGTCGATCGAGGATCAGACGGGCTGACGCTCCTCTCGCGCCCACGGGTCACTGCGTCGCCACAACATCGGCAACTCGAGTGCGACTCCGTCTCGACGTGCACAGTCACTCAGCACGTCGATGGAGGCGGACATGTCGTCGAAGGCGTACGACAACGCCTGCAGGGGTTTGTCGAGACCTCGAAAGAAGTTGTCCCAGTGCGTCAGGACGACACGATGGGCACCGACTGCCGTGACCGTCTCCTGCCAGTACTGCTCGATGAACGCGCGCGGTCGGCGGCCGAGTTGGCCTATGGACAGATACGCGACGTCGGCACTGAGGCCGTCGAGCATGCCGACCCGAAAACCCGCACTGCTGTGAACCAAGGCCGTTCGACCGCTGGGGACGTGTTCGACGTGCATCGACCATGCTTCGCCGCAGCGGTATTCGCGTACCCTTGCCGGCTGGGTCACGGGTCGCTCGATCGGTCCGTGCGCCCGATCCGGATGTGAGTGAACGGATTCGACGAACGTGACGGCGAAGTTTCCCTGCATCGTCGTTTCGCCGTTGTCCACCACGACGATCCGGTCGACCGGCAGGTCCGAACCCCGCCCGATGAAACCGGTCGAGGAACCGCCTACCAGAACCGCCCCGGTACGCAGCGCCACTGCCGCGGAATCGAGAGCATGGTCGTAGTGCGAGTGCGCACACAGGACGGCGTCGAGTGTGGCAATACCTGCTCTGTGCAAGGCTGCGTCGACGCGCTGCATGTCGGAACGAAGGGGCAGGACCAGGGTTCTCGCAAGCGATGGGCGCGAGAAGAAGCCGTCGGTGAGGATCGCGGATTCGCCGTCGTCGAACAACACCGTGCTGACGCCGAGAAACGACACCGTGACCGGCGAGGCCGGGGTCGCCGAAGCAGTGATGGCGATCTCCGGCGGGCCGGGCAGTGGAGGTCGGCCGAGGCGTCGGAGCACTGTTACGCCTGCGCTGCGAGCGCACGTCCGGCCTGCCGCCCGCCGAAGACACAACCGCCCAGGAACGTCCCTTCCAGTGAGCGATATCCGTGTACTCCACCGCCACCGAATCCGGCGATCTCCCCGGCTGCCCACAGTCCTTCGATCGCCTGCCCTCGACTGTCGAGAACGCGTCCTTGTAAGTCGGTTTGTATGCCACCCAACGTCTTTCGAGTGATGATGTTCAGTCGCACGGCGATCAACGGTCCCGATTTGGGATCGAGAATTTTGTGCAGAGACGCGGTCCGCGCGATGCGCTCCCCGCGCGAACGACGAGAATTGTGGATCGCGGAGACCTGCAGGTCTTTGGTGAACGGGTTGTCGACCTCACGATCGCGAGCCTCGATCTGTCGCCTCAGGTCGGCCGGGTCGATCAGGTCTTCTCCGGAAACCTTGTTCATTCCCTGCACGAGTTCCCCGAGGGTGTCGGCGACGACGAAATCCTCACCGTTCTCCTTGAACGCCTCGACCGGTCCACTGGCACCGGGCAATACCCGACTCAGAACGAGTTTGAGGTTCTTGCCGGTGATGTCCGGGTTCTGCTCCGATCCCGAGAGCGCGAACTCCTTCTCGATGATCTTCTGGGTGAGGACGAACCACGAGTACTCGTATCCGCTGTCCTGAATGGCTTTCAAGGTTCCGAGGGTGTCGAAGCCCGGGAAGTTGGGGGCTGGGAAGCGTCGACCACGCGCGTCGAACCACATCGACGACGGCCCTGGAATGATTCTGATGCCATGGTTCTTCCAGATCGGATTCCAGTTCTTGATTCCCTCGGTGTAGTGCCACATCCGGTCCTTGTTGACCAGACGCCCGCCGACCTTCTCGGTGATACCCAACATGCGGCCGTCGACATGTTCGGGGACTCCCGAAATCAGCGATGCCGGAGCCGTTCCCAGACGGGCAGGCCAATTCTCCCGCACCAGATCGTGATTGGCACCGATACCTCCTGCCGTGACGAGTACCGCCCCGGCATGCAACTCGAAGTCCCCCACCTCGACGCGGGTACTGCCCGCACCGCGCTCCGCCGCGCTCGGTTCGAGAATTGCGCCGCGCACGCCCTCGACCACCCCTGCCGTGACGACGAATTCGTCGACGCGATGACGAAAACCGAAGCGCACCAGCCCCTTGTCGGCAGCCTCGCGGACGCGGCGCTCGAATGGGTCGACGACGCCCGGCCCCGTGCCCCAGGTCAGGTGGAAACGCGGAACCGAGTTGCCGTGGCCGTCGGCGAGGTACCCACCTCGCTCGGCCCAGCCGACGATCGGAACCCACCGCATCCCCTGCGCGTGCAGCCAGGACCGCTTCTCCCCTGCTGCGAAATCGAGGTACGCGCGCGCCCAACGGTGACCCCAGTAGTCCTCGCCCGCCGGATCGTCGATACCGCGATCGAAAGTCGCGGTGCCCAGCCAGTCCTGCCAGGCGAGATCGGGAGAATCCTTGATACCCATGCGCCGCTGCTCCGGGGTGTCGACCATGAACAATCCGCCGAGCGACCAGAACGCCTGACCACCGAGATTCTGCTCGGGTTCCTGGTCGAGGAGGAGCACACGCTTTCCTGCGTCGGCCAATTCGGCGGTCGCCACCAGTCCGGCCAAGCCTGCACCCACCACGATCACATCTGCGTCCATTGCCCCACTCTTCTGCTCGCCCCGGCTGCTTCTCCCTCGACTGTGCTGTCACCGGCGCCGGAACTCAAGGAAATCGCCTTGAATGAGTATAGAGTTTGTCAGGTGCTGACAAAGAGTGTGTCGTAGACCGATGTACCCGGAGCGTGCCGCGGTGGTTGCGAAGATCGAATCGGAGCTGGGCCCCGTCGTCACCTCCGCAGTTCACTCGATTCGTGAGGCGATCCCGGTCTACCGTTCACTGCACGGTGCACAGTTGGCCGATGTGGAGGCCATCGCGTATTGGTCTCTGAGGCGTTTGATGGCTTTGTGGGCGCACGGTGATCGGGCGATCGACGACCGTGACCACAAGAGATTCCGAGCAATAGGGTCCGCGCGAGCCGCAGACGGTCGGCCACTGGCCGATGTGCTGCGCGCGTATCGAGTCGCGTCCAGCGTGTTCGTTCGGCACGTCACAACCGAGTATCTGGATGTACTCGACCCCCGGGACATCGCCGAACTCGGCCTCGGCGTGCTCGACGCCATCGATGCCATCTCCGAGGAGATCATCGGCGCGTACGTCGTTGCGCGCGAACAACTCACATCCGACCGCACGCAAGCTCACGCTCTGCTGCTCGACGACCTACTGGCAGGCAGACACACCTCGCCCGGAGCGGTGGCCGATCGCACCCGCGAACTCGACCTCGAACTGCCCAGCCACCCGAATCTGTTGGTGGTGGAGCCGGCAAGCGCGGGCAGACCACTGACCGACGACATCGCCGAATCTTTGGTTCTCGCGTTGGGACTCACGCCGCCGGATCGAACCGCGTCGTCGACGCAGCGCACTCATCTGTGCACCCGGCGCGAGCAGCGGGCGATCTTGCTGCTGCCGTCGACGATCGATCGAGTCCAGGTCGACACCGAATCACGCGCCACCGGTGTGCGTGGATGTCTCGTGGAGCGGTCGACCATCTCCGGTATCAGCAGCGCGTGGAGACTTGCTTCGGAGGCTCTGGATACCGCACCGGATCACGCGTTCGAGGACCGCGCCGTGCTCGACGCCGGTGATGCGCAGCTGCTGGCACTGTTGACCGCGCGACCCACCGCGGACACGAGCGAGGTGGTACGCACTGTTCTCGGCTCGCTCACCGAGGCCGCGAACATACATCTCCTCGAGGGACTTTCGGCCTTCATCACCACCGGCACCGCCACGGCCGCAGCGACACAACTGCATGTGCATCCGCAGACGTTGCGCTACCGACTGCGCCGAGCTCAGGAAGTGACGGGCCGAGATCCCCGATCTGCGTGGCATCGACTCGCGTTGGACACCGCGATTCAATTACGCCAACTCGGCTGACCGGGCTCGGCTGAACTCAGCGTCGTCGGCGATCGAGTACACACGCGACCATGCCTGATTGCTCCAGCAGGAGCCGTCGATCCTAGGATGACCGGCATGTCGGAACACGTCACGTTTCCCAGTGCTACCGGACCCACCTTGGCAGGCGTGGTCGATGTTCCGGAGGGTGAGGCGCGAGGGTGGGGCGTATTCGCTCACGGTTTCACGCTGGGCAAGGACTGCCCGGCGGCGAATCGAATGTGCAAGCAGCTCGCAGCGGACGGCATCGGAATGCTTCGCTTCGACAACCTCGGTCTGGGCCACTCCGAGGGCGACTGGGGCGACGGTTCGTTCTCGAACAAGGTGCACGACCATGTCAAGGCCGTCGAGTTCATGAACGCGACCGGTCGTGAGGTGAAGTTGCTCGTCGGCCATTCCTTCGGCGGCTCGGCGGCCATTGCTGCGGCGCACGAGTGTCCGACGGTCGAAGCGGTGGCCATCGTCGCCGCCCCGTTTCAGCCCGCGCACGTCGAGCACAACTACGACGCACTCATTCATCGGATCCAGGAGGAGGGCGAGGCACCGTTCCACGCCGGCGGCAAAGCGCTGACCCTCAAACGACAGTTCGTCGACGACGTCCGCAAAGCAGACCTGCGCGAGCGCATCACCACCCTTCGGAGACCATTACTCGTCATGCACTCCCCCACCGACAACACGGTAGGGATCGACAATGCCAGCGAGATCTTCCAGGCTGCCCGCCACCCCCGGAGCTTCGTTTCGCTGGAGGGGGCCAATCACCTTCTCACCGGCAAGAATCAAGCAGCTCGTGCCGGTCGGATCATCAGCGCCTGGGCGGATCCGTACCTCTGACAGGTGGGATCGCGCGTTTCAGTTGATGTTCCACGACTCGACAGCGTCGAGTCGCCGGCCATCGGAGTCGTACGTGTAGAAGCCTTCACCGTCCCCGAGACCGGTCTTTCCCGCGTCGATTCCCTTTTGCAGTATGTCGGCGAATGCGACCTGAGCCTCGCCACCGTGTGCGCGCGCGATGTGTGCTGCGACGTTGAAGCCGACAGTGTCGTATATCTGGAACGGACCGGCGGGTGCACCGGTGGCTATGCGCCACACATTGTCGATGTCTGCCGGATTGGCAACCCCGCCGACGTACAGGTTGGCTCCGGCCTGCAGCAGCGGGATCAGAAGACTGTTCAGCACGTATCCCGGAATTTCTTTTCGGACCGGAATGGGAACAAGACCGATCTCTGAGGCAAAGCCCAGTACGGCATCGAAGTAGACAGGATCTGTTGCAGCAGTTGCCATCACCTCACCGGTGTTGTACCGCCACACGAGATTGGCGAAGTGCAGTGCAAGAAACTTTTCCGGCCGCCCGGTGGCCTCGGCGAAACTGCTGGGCAGTAGCGACGACGAGTTGGTCACGAAGATGGTTTTCGGCGGAGCGGACGCGCCGATATCCGACCAGACCTTCGTTTTCAGGTCGAGATTCTCCGGAACAGCTTCGATCACCAGGTCGGCGTCCGAAACGGCCTCCTCGACGCTGGTGGTGGTCGTGATGGATTCGATGGCCTCGTCGAAGCGCGCCTCGTCGAAAGCCTTCAGATCACGCTTGTAGTATCCGCGCATCCATTCCCAGCGATCCGGCAGCTTGGCGAGTAGTTCGTCGGAAATGTCGTACCCCACAACGGTTTTTCCGTGGTAGGCAGCCTGCATCATGATCTGCGAACCGAGCACTCCGGTTCCGAATACGGTCACTTTCTCGAGGTCGGTCATGGACGACACACTTCCCATTCATCGAGTCACTGGTTCTTCCGCCCTCCATGTTCCACCGCTGACCTTGGAACCACCGCCTCGGGGGTCCGCCAGTGAATCGACTTGCTGTACGAGCGGCACGGATGCATTTCCCGCTCCGCCGCATCGACCGATGACGCATAATCGAACGATGGCTGTCGATCCCCGTGGAAGAGACCTGAAGCGCTACCTCGAAGAAGATCCCGGCGGTCCGGTGGTGATGCTCAACCTGCTTCGGTTCTCCGAGGGTGGTCGCGACTCGTACGCAGAATATGCCAAAGCGCTGGACGAGACTTTCCTCCCGCGCTACGGAGCGACGGTGCTGTACGCGGGCGACGGTTCGACCGCACTTGCCGCCGAGGACGGGCAGGCCTGGGATGCAGTGCTCCTGGTCGAGTATCCGTCACGTACGGCGTTCAGCAAGATGGTGGCCGATCCCGAATATCAGACGGTGACGGCGTTACGGACCGCCGCCTTGAAGGAGGCGGTTCTGCAGGCCACCATTCCGTGGTCGTGAATTCGACCCTCGGCTCAGCATCGCAATCGCGCCGCGGGGCCTCAGGGCGTTGGGAGCAACTTACTGCGGAACAGGTCGAGTACCTGGTCCAACGCCTGCCGAGTCGGCTGACCCGGCTCGTCGATGAGTCCTTCCGTCACGACGGAGTGTGGCGGCCCGAATGCTTCCGGGTTGAACGCAGAATCGGGCAATTCCACCGACACGAACGCATCGCCGAGTTGTTCCCTCAAAAACTCGAACCGTGCAGGTGGACACATCTTGTCGCCCTTGAACCGCATACCGAGAACAGTGAGATCTCCGGCACCACAACGACTTTTCACCTTCGAGAGGTCGCCGGCACTGATGTCGATGGAACGGCTGCGTGACTTCGATGCCGCGAACGGAAGGGACGGTTGCGACAGCACCGGTGCGATCAATCGGTCGTCGGCGGCCATGGCGAGGGCGAACCCGCCCGTGAAGCACATTCCGATGGCACCGACGCCCGGTCCGCCGCACCGCTCGTGTTCCTCGGCCGCGAGGGCCCGCAGCCACACCACGATCCGCGATGACTTGCCGGTGGCCAGGATGGTGAATTCTCGACTGATGCAGGCCGGCACCATGGCACGGGACATGGTGGCAGCAGTACCGAGGAGCCCGAGGGGAGCACTCAGCGGGTCCTTCCCGTCGACGCCGAAGAGATGCGGAACGATTGCGGTGCATCCGATTCCGGCGACGGTGCGCGCGAAGTCTGCCACTTTCGGCGTGATGCCCGGCATTTCGGACATCACGATGACAGCCGGCCCGGTGCCGATGCGATAGACAGGGGCACTGCGTCCGTCCGCGGTGAACTCGGTTCGCTGGAAATCGGCCAGAGTGTCATCGGTCATGGGTTTTCGTCCTCCTGCAAGATGTCCACCGCGTCGAGCAGACGCATGTGAGCAACGCTAGATCATCGAATCGGCTTTTGCCCCGGGTCCGAAGTACGCCGCAGCAGCGGTACGATCTCGGCAATATCCGGCCATCGGGGGTCTGTAGTGCGCAGTAAAACGAAGCGGTTCGGGATCGGCGTCGTTGCGGTTGTCGTGCTCGCGTTGGCGAGCCCTCCCACCGCCGCAGCATCCCCGATCGAGCACGTCAATCTGGGCGACAGCTTCAGCGCCGGAAGCGGAGTGCTTCCGCTCGCGCCGAGCACTCCCCTTCGGTGTCTGCAATCCGAGCAGAATTTTGCGCACATCGTGGCACGACAGCAGGGCTTCAGTCTCACCGATGTCAGCTGCGGCGGCGCGGCCACAGATGACTTCTATACCCCTCAATTCGATGGCACTCGGCCGCAGTTCGATGCATTGTCGCCTTCGGCCGATGTGGTGACCTTGATGATCGGCGGCAACGACAACAGCGTGTTCTCTGGAGCGATCGCCGCGTGTGTGAGTGCACTGGCGACCCACGCCGGTGCGTTCGATCCGTGCACACAGCAGAACGGCAGCACCTTCGACGACAAGATTCTCGACAGCACACTGCCGGCCGTTCGACAGGCATTGCGCGACATACACACTCGAGTACCCGAGGCGAAGGTGATCATCGTCGGCTATCCGTAGCTGATCCCCGCCGCGAGCACGTGCGCACCGCAGGTCCCCGTTGCGCTCGGCGACGTTCCCTATCTGCGCAACCTTCAGTCCACGCTGAACGATGTCATTCGCCGGGCCGCAGCGGAGACCGACACGACATTCGTCGACATGTCCGTGGTGTCGGAGGGGCACGATGCATGCCAACCCGTCGGACTGCGGTGGGTCGAACCACTGCTGTTCGCGACTCAGTTCGTGCCGCTGCATCCCAATGCCCTCGGCGAGGCTGCGATAGCAGCAGAAGTAGCCGACGCGCTCACTGGATGATCACCATCAGTTCGAGTCGGCGATAATTTTCACTCCCAGTGCGACAAACAGCGCTGCGCCGCCCGCTACTCCGATCAGACTCGTGGCAGGCGCGCCTGCACGACGGCCGAGCACACTCGCCACGACGTCGAGGGCATCGATCGCAATTCCGGCCTCCACGGCTGCTGTGCGAACTTCCGCGGATGGGTGGTGCAGCGCCATTCCCAGCGCGAGATCGCGGACTCCGAAAAGGCGTGTCGCCACCCCCGCACTCCCGGCCTGACTCATGCGTCCGAGCCCGAAGGCACGCCACGAATGTGCAGGACTCACCCACGAGACCACTCCGGCGGTCGATCGCAGAACCGACAGTGCGAGCAAGGAATTCGACCGTGTGCGCATTACGTGTCCTTCGTTTGTAGTAGTCACTACAAACGACGCTACCTGTAGCGGCTACTACAATCAAGCGGTGGTCAACAGACATTCCCGCGAAGAAATGCTGTCCGTGGCACTCGACGCCGCCGTGGAAGGCGGCCTGAGCCGGTTGACCTTCGGCAGACTGGCGTCGCGATTGAAGACCAGCGATCGCATGGTCGTCTACTATTTTCCGAAAAAGGACGACCTCGTCACGGCTGTCCTGGAAGTAGTCGGGCATCGATTGCAACACGTGTTGGCCGCAGCATTCTCGACGCCGATGAACAACCACCGCTCCCTCGTCGCGGCGGCGTGGCCGGTGGTGGCTCAGCCTGAATACGATCCGCTGTTCGGGCTCTATTTCGAGGCAATCGGACAAGCTACTGCCGGCATCGAACCCTACAAATCTGTGGCCTCGCAGCTGATCGAGGTCTGGATCGAATGGCTCGGCGGTTTCGTCCTCGGCGATCCGGACCATCGGCGTACCGAAGCTGCCGCTGCCGTCGCACTGCTCGACGGCCTTCTGCTCATGCGCCTCCTGGGCGGCAGCAGTCTCGCCGACACAGCATCGACCCCACTACTCGAACCCGGTTCATGACGAACTGGACTGCTTCCCAATATATTTCGACCACACTATCGAGCTCGAGACGCCACAGGTTCCTGGATCGGCGTCTGGAACGACCACAGATGTCCCTCGGGATCGCGAACGCTGTATTCACGAACGCCGTAGGGCATATCGGTGGGCGGGTAGTCGATTGCCGCCCCGGTTGCCGCCACGCGGGCATGGTGGGCATCGACGTCGTCGACGAGGATCGCCAACGATGCGGTGACCGAGCCGGTGGTCAGTGGCGACACCATGCGATGTTCGGGGGCCTCGCGGTGCAACCAGACAACACCGTCACCGGCATGAATCTCGCCGTGGACTGCTCGGTCGCCGTCGTATTCGATCGGTCCAGGAGACAAGCCGAGAACGTCGACGAGGTATGAATGCGCCGCCGCGATGTCGCGGTAGACCAACAACGTGGTGCGGCGAGTGACTGCGGGCTCGTCGGTCGACAAGCCGGAGAGCAGGTCCAGTAAGGCGTCGTCGCTCGGGCGAGCACCGTGGAGAAGTCGGTCCTCCACGGCCCGAACGCGCTCACGGACGCGGGCGAATTCGGCCATCCGGTGATCCAGATCGGCCAGATGCTGCCGTGTCAGGTTTTGGAGGTCCGCTGCCTCCGGATCGACGTCCGCAAGCGGAGTGCCCAATTCTCGGAGCAGCCGAATACGGTAGAGGCGGTCGAGGTCGCCTCCGTCGTACCGACGCCTGCCACCTCCGTCCCGGGCGGGGGTCAACAACCCCAGCTCCTCGTAGTAACGCAACGTGCGCTCGGTGAGGCCGGTCCTACGGGCCACGTCGCCGATGCCCCAGTTCGTGGAACCGCTGCTGTTCATGAGGGCAACGGTAGAACCTCACGTCACGTCATGAGCAAACCCTCGGCCCGAGGCCATCTACGGTAAGTGCATGACCGCGACCCCCAGCTGGGACACATACGAGGGCTCGAACCTTCCCCCTGCCCTGTCGTCGGCGTTGACCACGTTCGCGGAACAGGGCTATCACGGAACATCGGTGCGGCAGATCGCCGCAGATGCCGGGCTGTCGGTTCCCGGTCTGTACCACCACTTTCCGTCGAAGCAGGCTCTGCTGGTCGGCATCATGGACGAATCGATGAACGAGTTGCTCGAGCGGTCTCGATCGGCCGAGGCCGGGGCCGGTTCGTCGCCGAGTGACCGTTTCGATGCCGTCGTCGAATCGCTGCTGCTGTTCCATATTCACAGGCGCGACGCCGCATTCGTCTGCTCGACGGAAATTCGCAGCCTCGATCCGGCCAATCGCGCCGCCTACATTGCCAAGCGCGACGAGGAACAACGGCTGCTCGACGCGATCGTCGCCGACGGCGTTGCCGACGGCTCGTTCGACACTCCGCACCCGAGGGATGCCAGCCGGGCCGTCACGACGATGTGTGTCGGCCTGGCAACGTGGTATCGACCGGACGGGCCGTTGTCTCCGAGCGAGCTGGTGGCGGTCTATCTCGACATCGCCCGTCGTACGGTCGGTGCTACGACCGCCGAACAGGGGTAGCTCCCCCTTGACCCGACCGAGTGGATGTGAAAACCTTTCTGGGACCGAGCGAGCGTTCGGTCGGTAGCGGAATGGGAGCGCATCGTGGCAATCGATCTGACGTACGACCCGGACATCGAGAAGCTGATCGATCGGACGCGCACGTTCACGCGAGAACACGTGCTTCCCATCGAGGATCGGTTCCTGGGCAACGTCACCGACGCGGGCGGCGATCGTCTTCGCGTCGAGATGCAGACGGCCGCAAAGGAAGCCGGCGTATTCGCGCCGCACGCACCGATCGAATACGGCGGCCACGGGCTGTCGATGAGTGATCGTGCTCCGGTGTTCGAGGAAGCCGGCTATTCACTGTTCGGTCCCATCGCACTCAACCTCGGTGCCCCCGACGAGGGCAACGTTCACATGCTCGCGCACATCGCATCGGCA
Organism: Rhodococcus sp. NPDC078407; assembly: GCF_044542515.1. NCBI lineage: Bacteria > Bacillati > Actinomycetota > Actinomycetes > Mycobacteriales > Nocardiaceae > Rhodococcus > Rhodococcus sp. NPDC078407. The sequence goes on from NZ_JBITUQ010000022.1 coordinate 28,113, forward strand.
GCGCAGAAAGAGCAATTTCTCGCTCCGCTCGCGCGCGGCGACATGCGGTCGGCTTTCGCGATGACCGAGCCCGCGCCGGGTGCCGGTTCCGATCCCGCGGCACTCACCACCGCGGCCCACCGGGTCGAGGGTGGCTGGAAGATCAACGGGCACAAGTGGTTCATCACCGGTGCCGACGGCGCGGGCTTCTTCATCGTCATGGCCCGTACATCCGGCACCCCCGGCGATCGCGGCGGAGCCACGATGTTCCTGGCCCCCGCCGACACCGCAGGCATCAGGGTCGGCCGACACATCGGCACCCTCGACAAGGCGATGATCGGCGGACACTGCGAGGTGTTCTTCGAGGACGCATTCGTGCCCGACGAGAACGTGCTGGGGGCCGTCGACGAGGGATTCGCCTACGCCCAGGTACGTCTGGGACCCGCCCGCATGACGCATGTGATGCGCTGGCTCGGGGCCTCCCGCCGAGCCCACGACATCGCTGTCGCCCAGGTTGCCCAGCGTGAAGGATTCGGCGGCAAGCTCGGCGATCTCGGCATGGTGCAGAAGATGGTCGCCGACAACGAGATCGATATCGCCGCCACCCGCGCACTACTGATCAAGGCCTGCTTCGAGCTGGACCGGGGTGGACACGCGAGCAACGAGACGTCCATCGCCAAGACGTTCGCCGCCGAGGCGATCTTTCGAATCGTCGACCGCAGCATTCAGATGTGCGGTGGGCTCGGCGTATCGGACGATCTTCCCCTGGCGAGGCTGTCGCGCGAGGTCCGTCCGTTCCGTGTCTACGACGGCCCGTCCGAGGTCCACCGCTGGGCCATCGCCAAACGAACGATCGGTGCCGCCAAGCGCGCACTGCGGGAGACACAGTCGTGAGCGAACTGCCGGGGATGAATCGTGATGCGCTGGAGCAGTTTCTGCGAACCAACGGCATCGAGGTCGAGGGCCGGCTGACGGTCGAGATGATCAGTGGTGGCCGTTCCAACCTCACGTACAAGGCGTACGACGACACCTCGACGTGGGTCGTTCGCCGTCCTCCCACCAGCGGACTCACCCCTTCGGCGCACGACATGGCCCGCGAGTGGGCCGTCACCGACGCTCTCGCAGCCACCGACGTTCCCGTCGCGCGCACCGTTGCGTTCGATCGGGACGGTTCGGTCCTCGGTGCACCGATGACCGTCGTCGAGTTCGTTCCAGGCCGAGTCGTCCGTACGCGTGAGGAGCTTTCGGACCTCTCGGACTCGGAAGTCACCGCGAACGCCGCCGAGCTCGTCCGGGTACTCGCCCGGCTGCATGCGGTCGACCCCCAATCTGTTGGCCTCGGCTCGTTCGGCAGACCCGACGGGTTCGTTGCTCGTCAGGTCGCCACCTGGGCTCGACAGTGGCAGAGCGTCAAGACGCGCGAGCTGCCCGATGTCGATCGACTCCACCGAGCGCTCGAAGCAGCGATACCGACACAATCGGCGTCGTCGATCGTGCACGGGGACTATCGCGTCGACAACACCATTCTCGATGTCGACGATGTCGGCTCCGTTGCCGCCGTAGTCGATTGGGAAATGTCCACGCTCGGCGATCCGCTCACCGACGTCGCGCTGATGTGCATCTACCGGCAACCCGTGTTCGATGCGGTCCTGGGCGCGGACGCGGCCTGGACGAGCGACCGATACCCCTCGGCCGACGACCTCGCACAACAGTACGCAGTGGAATCGGGCCGTGAACTGCGCAATTGGGGCTTCTACCTCGCCCTGGCCAATTTCAAGCTCGGGGTGATCGGCGAGGGCATCACCCACCGCGCGCTGGCCGGTTCCGATACCGGGGCGGGAGCACGGAACGCCGCGAACGCAACAGGGGAGTTCATCGCCGCTGGACTCCGAGCATTGTCGGGATCGGACGAATAACGCTGCGTCAGAACAACGCTGAGCATCTCACCCGTGCGAGAAATGTTGCGTCGCGGGCTTGGACTGATACATCTCGTGATCGGCGTCGTCGAGAATGTCCAGAGCGCTCCGGGTGTCGTCGCGTTCGACGGTGACACCGCCGATGCTCGCCGTCACCGTCAGCACACGTCCCGCCGTGGTGATCGGAGACGCGAGTTCGGCGCGCAAATCGTCGGCCTCGGTACCCGATCGGTGAGGAACCACTGCCACGAACTCGTCGCCACCGATCCGTCCGACGAAGGCGTCGGCGGGCAGCGCCCTGGTCAGGCGAGCAGCGACCACGCCGAGCACGGCATCACCGACGGTGTGTCCGTGGAGGTCGTTGATCGTCTTGAAGTTGTCGAGGTCGATGAACAACACTGCCATGGCGTCGGCGTGGGCCGGCCGTGCCAGTTCTTCGTCGAGGCGCGCCAAGATCAGTGGCCGATTCGGCAGCCCGGTGAGATCGTCGTGCGTCGCGGCATGTTCGAGCTTCATGTTCATCCGGTAGGCGTCGGTGATGTCCACGAATGTCGCGACGACCGAGGGAACGGGATCACCCGCCGTCAACATGGTTGCCGTCAACGACAGCCAGAACTGTCGGCTGTCGCGCAGTCGCTCGACGCCGATCACGGTCTGACTGGGTCGGCCGGTTCTTCTCGTCACCGCGACCGGGTGCTCGAAAGGCTGAATGGGACTGTGGTCGGTGTTGTAGACCCGGAACGGCAGCGTCGACGCCCGTCCGGCCGTATCGGAACCGACCTGGAGATCGAGAATAGTTTTCGCGGCCAGGTTGGCCGACTCGATGCGGCCGGTGTGATCGAGTACGACGACCCCGGCCTCGAGTGATTCCACCACCGCCGTGAAGTGGTCCTCGGCGCGCCGCACCGCGCTTCGGTCGGCGCACACCAACACCCAGCCGTCGGGCATCTGAGCTGCGGACACCACCATCGCCAGCGCCGTACCGTCCGCGCGACGATGCGACTCACACAGTTGTCCACCGGCTCGAAGAATCGAGGGCGGGTCGCACGGCACCCCGACCGCGTAGGAGACACTGCGGCCGAGTACCTCCTCCGCACTTCGGCCGTACACCGATTCGGCTGCGGGGTTCCAACTCGACACCAAGCCGTCGGACGAGACACCGACGATGGCATCGCTGACATGTTCGACCAAGGCCGCTTGGTACCGCAACGCCTTCTGAGCCGCCTTGTGCTCCGTGAGATCTCGAAGAATGACCTGAAACGCAGGCTCGCCGTTCCACACGGTGCGGACCGAGACCGCTTCCATCGTCAAGGTCGTCCCGTCGAGCGCAAGTACGGTCGCTTCCGACGCTGCGCTCGCGGTGCCGTGCGTGTCGAGAGCGGCGATGCGCTCGAACATGGGCCCGATCGACTCGGCGGCGATGAACTCTTCGATCGGGTGCCCGATGACATCGGCAGCGCTATCGGCACGGAGATAGCGCAATCCGGCAGGGTTCAAGTAGACCAACGCGCCGCCTCGGTGAACACCGATCGCGTCCGGTGAATGCTCGATGAGAACTCGATAGCGGTCTGCCAATCCAGGCGACGCGGCACGTGCTTCGGGGTCGCCGACGCCGTCGCGCTCCCCTCGGGCCATGCTCGGTCCTCGCGTTCGTAGGCGGACAGTCGTCAACCGATTGAACCACCCGAGCAAAGGTCTGCGGGGTTCGATGCCCGATTTGCACCGATCACAGCTTTTTCGACTGGACCGAATGTCGGTTTCACGGGCTAAATCGAGGAGCGAGCCGAATCCGGCTCGCATACCTCGAAAAGAAACGGAAATGGACGATGAGCGTTCGAAGCATGAACGGCAGCCAGATCGACATCAGTGGGATCGGTGCAGTGTCCGGGTACGGATGGGGCGCGAACACCCTGTGGAACGGCCTGGCGACGGGCAAGGCCGCCGCCACCTTGCACCACGATCGCACCCGACCGGAAAGCAATCCGGTGTGGCTGGCCAAGGTGCCCGACGGTGGTGGCGACGGCGACGGCACCAGCCGATTCGGTCGGGCGCTTCGCGGGGCCGCTCGCGAGGCGATCGGCGACGCGATGACGCGAGGCTGGCGTCCGGGTCGGCGTGTCGGTCTGATCCATGCCGTCGTCCTGGGAGAAGTGGACGAATGGCGACATTTCTACCTGCGAGACGGTGGTGAACGCCGAGTTCGTGACTATTTGACGCTGATGCCGTCGACGCCGGTGTCGCTGTTGATGCAGGAGTACGGTTTTCACGGCCCGGCCATGAACGTCTCGGCCATGTGCGCGTCGGGCAACGCTGGTCTGCTGACAGCCAAGATGTGGCTCGACACCGGCTTCGTCGACGACGTCGTGTTCGTTGCCACCGATCTTTCGCTGACGCCGGAGAACGTCGACCACTTCGTCGAACTCGGCGTCGGGGTCGTCGATATGGAGCCCCAAGAGGGGTGCCGACCGTTCCAGAAAGGTAGCCGAGGATTCGGAATGGGCGAAGCTGCAACAGCGTTCGTGCTGTCGGCCCGAAGCTCCGCCTCGTATGCGCGAGTTCTGGGCGGCTCGATGACCCACGACGCATTTCACGCCACGTCCATCGACCCGTCCCTCACTCAGGTACGAGCATGTTTCGAGGACGCGCTGGCCGACGCCGGCGTGGTCCCCGCGCAGGTGCGATACCTCAACGCTCATGGGCCCGGCACCGCACAGTGCGATGCCGCGGAGACTGCCATGCTCGAGACAGTGCTTCGGTCCAACGCCCAGGTGTACTCGGTGAAACCGTTGACGGGGCATTGCCAGGGTGCTGCATCGGCGATCGAAACCATCTCTGCGGTCATGGGATTCGAGCGTGGAATCGTCCCTGCGGCACCTCAGGTCTCCGAGGCTCATCCCCTACTGCTCGACGGGTTCACTCCGGCCGAACCGGGACTGACCGTGAAATCGTCGTTGGGAATGGGCGGTCACAACTCCGTGATCGTGTTGGCCCCGGCATGATGCAGCCTCATCGCACCTCGGTTGCCGCACCGCAAATTCCGCATTCTTCGAACTCGACGCGCTTCCACCGCGCGATGGGAACGAAGAACAGCGTGAACTGTCGGTACTGCTTCATCCGCGCCCACTGAGTGGTGTTGTGGCATCGGGGGCACGCCCGCGTCGCGCCCGGGCCGACGTGCTTGCGTTTGCTGCCGAAGCCGAAGAGTAAGAACATCATCCCAGCATAGGTGGCTCGAACGGTTGTCGGATTCGGGCAGCACGTTCGAGCCACCGCCGCATTCTCGCGATGGTGGCTCGAACGACTACTGGACCGACGCTGTCAGCTCGCGATCATGCCGTGCGGGTCGATGACGAATTTCTGTGCGACTCCGCTGTCGAACTCGCGGTAGCCGCGCGGTGCGTCGTCGAGCGTGATGACCGTCGCATTCACGGCCTTCGCAATCGACACCCGTTCGGTGAGAATGGCATTCATCAATTCGCGGTGGTAGCTCATCACCGGACACTGCCCGGTGGCGAAGGAGAGCGACTTCGCCCACCCGGTGCCCAGGCTGAGCGAGAGAGCGCCGCGTTGGGCGGCCTCGTCCACGCCGCCCGGATCGCCCGTCACATAGAGGCCGGGGATACCGATGCCCCCGCCCGCCGTGGTGATGTCCATCAGCGAGTTGAGAACAGTGGCCGGTGCCTCACGGGAGGAGTCGCCGCCGTGACCGCGAGCCTCGAAGCCCACTGCATCCACCGCGGCGTCGACTTCGGGCACACCGAGAATCTGTTCGATCTGGTCCTGCGGTGAGCCCTTGCCCACGTCGACGGTCTCGCAGCCGAACGTTCGCGCCTGGGCGAGCCTGTCCGCGTTCATGTCACCGACGATCACCACCGATGCGCCCAACAATTGCGCACCGACCGCGGCGGCCAAACCGACCGGACCCGCACCTGCGATGTACACCGTCGCACCGGGTTTGACGCCTGCGGTGACCGCTCCGTGGAAGCCGGTGGGAAAGATGTCCGACAGCATGGTCAGGTCCAGAATCTTCTCCAGCGCCTGGTCGCGATCCGGAAACTTCAGCAGGTTGAAGTCCGCGTACGGTGCCATGACGTACTCGGCCTGGCCTCCGACCCAGCCACCCATGTCGACGTAACCGAACGCCGAACCCGGTCGATCCGGATTGACGTTGAGGCAGATGCCCGTCTTGCGCTCCTTGCAGTTTCGACACCGTCCGCAGGCGATGTTGAACGGAACCGAGCAGATGTCTCCGACCTTCAGGAACTCGACGTCACGGCCGACCTCGACGATTTCGCCGGTGATCTCGTGTCCGAGCACCAGCCCCTCGGGCGCAGTGGTTCGCCCACGCACCATGTGCTGATCGCTGCCGCAGATGTTGGTCGAGACCACCTTGAGGATCACACCGTGCTCGCACTTACGTCCGACATTGGCCGGATTCACTCCAGGCCCATCGGTCAACTCCAGGCCCGGGAATGCGATGTCCTGGACCTCCACCTTGCCGGGACCTGCGTACGCGACTGCGCGATTGTCTGCCATCGGTTCTCCTCTTCGGTCGGTGGGCGGGTGATCGCAAGGTCGGATGCTTCGGATCCAGGCCTGTGGCCCGCGTCACACCAGTATGCACACATCCGAATGGGTCCACTTTTTCCGACGACCGCCACGCGCGTCCTCGGGCCGGATCGAACACCGGCTTGACTCCGGTCGATGTTAGCGCTCACACTGTGTTGCACACGTCACAGTCGGTGACCCACGAAGGAGATTTGAATGCCGGTTGACCGTTACGCGGTAGGGGTCGATTTCGGCACCCTGTCCGGCCGAGCTGTCGTCGTCCGAGTGTCCGACGGTGCCGAGATTGCATCCGCCGTCCACGAATACCGTCATGCCGTGCTGGAGGAAACGCTGCCCGGCGGTCGCGTGCGGCTGCCCGACGCATGGGCTCTGCAGGTACCGGACGACTATCGCGACGTCCTACGCCGCGCGGTCCCCGCTGCGATGGCCGCCGCGGGCATTGCGCCGGAGCAGGTAGTGGGCATCGGGACCGACTTCACCGCATGCACCATGGTGCCCACCTACGCGGACGGCACCCCGCTCAGCGAGGATCCGCGATTCGTCGAGCGCCCGCACGCCTACGTGAAACTCTGGAAACATCATGCAGCGCAGGGGCAAGCCGACCGCATCAACGAACTGGCCGCCCGCCGCGGCGAGAGTTGGCTTCCCCGATACGGCGGCCTGATCTCCTCGGAATGGGAATTCGCCAAGGCACTGCAGATTCTCGAGGAGGACGCCGAGATCTACGAGGCCATGGACCGGTGGGTCGAGGCGGCCGACTGGATCGTCTGGCAGCTGTGCGGACACTACGTACGTAATGCCTGCACCGCGGGCTACAAAGGTATCTATCAGGACGGACAGTATCCCTCCGTCGACTTCCTGACCGAGCTCGCCCCCGCGTTTGCGGGATTCGTCGCCGAGAAGCTCGATCAGCCGCTGGGCGAATTGGGTTCGCGAGCAGGGACATTGACCGCCGAGGCCGCAGCATGGACGGGACTGCCCGAGGGCATTGCCGTCGCGGTCGGCAATGTCGACGCGCACGTCACGGCACCGGCAGCGGGCGCAGTCGAATCGGGTCGGATGGTTGCCATCATGGGAACCTCCACCTGCCACGTCATGAGTTCGACCGTGTTGAACGACGTCCCCGGCATGTGTGGGGTCGTCGACGGCGGCATCGTCGCCGGTTCGTACGGTTACGAAGCAGGTCAGAGCGGTGTCGGCGACATCTTCGGATGGTTCACTCGCACAGCAGTTCCCGCGTCATACAGTGAGTCGGCAACGGCCGCAGGCGAATCGGTGCACGAACACTTGACCCGGCTTGCGTCGGCACAGGACGTGGGCGAGCACGGTCTGGTCGCGCTCGACTGGCACAGTGGCAATCGGTCGATCCTGGTCGATCACGAACTGTCCGGCCTGGTCATCGGATCAACGCTCGCGACCCGGCCCGAGGACACCTACCGCGCCCTGTTGGAAGCAACGGCATTCGGTACTCGCGTCATCGTCGAGACGTTCCGCACCAGCGGCGTTCCTGTGGAGGAATTCGTCGTGGCGGGAGGCCTGGCCCGCAACCCACTGCTGATGCAGATCTACGCGGACGTTCTACGAATGCCGTTGTCCGTCATAGATTCCGGTCAGGGCCCCGCATTGGGCTCCGCCATCCACGCCGCAGTGGCCGCCGGCTGCTACCCCGACGTGCCGGTAGCGTCGAAATCGATGGGCAAGGTTCGCCGCGGTGCATTCGTACCGGACGAGTCCCGATCGACGGCATACGACGCGCTGTACGAGATCTACCTGGAACTGCACGACCACTTCGGTCGGGACGTGCCGACCATGCGCCGGCTGCGATCACTTCGTCGCGCCGCCCTGATGAGGAAGTGGGAAGCGAAATGACGGTGGTCGACGAGGTCCGCGCGGTCGTCGAGGAGATTCGCAAGGACGTGTGCAGTTTGCATGCCGAGCTGGTGCGCTACGGACTGGTGGTATGGACGGCGGGAAACGTCTCCGCACGCGTACCCGGGCGGGACCTGATGGTCATCAAGCCGAGCGGTGTTTCCTACGACGATCTGACTCCGGGCAACATGGTGGTGTGCGATCTGCACGGTCGAGTGGTCGAAGGTGACCATGCTCCGTCGTCGGACACCGAAGCGCAGGCGTACGTCTATCGGCACCTCGACCACATCAACGGTGTGGTGCACACGCATTCGCCGTACGCAGTTGCCTGGGCAGCGCGTGGAGAACCCATTCCGGTCGTGACCACGATGTGCGCCGACGAGTTCGGCGGAGACATTCCCGTCGGTCCGTTCGCTGTGATCGGCGACGACTCGATCGGACGCGGCATCGTCGACACCCTCGCCGACAGTCGTTCTCCTGCTGTCCTGATGCAGAACCACGGCGTCTTCGCAGTGGGTCCGTCGGCGCGATCCGCGGTGAAGGCTGCGGTGATGTGCGAGGACGTCGCGCGATCGGTCCACCTGTCTTATCAACTGGGACAACCACTTCCCATCCCGAGCTCGTCGGTCGACACACTGTACAACCGCTATCAGAACGTCTACGGCCAGCGCTGACCGGCGCCGCGCACTCTTTCCCCGGAAGGTACATTCTCCATGTCCGAAGTATGGTTTCTCACCGGCAGCCAAGGCCTCTACGGTCCCGAGACGCTCGAGCAGGTCGCAGTCCAATCACGGGAGATCGCAGACAAACTCGACGGCGCACTACCGGTGTCGGTCGTGTGGAAGCCGGTGCTGCTCGACGCGTCGGCCATCCTGCACTGCATGCGCGAGGCCAACGCAGCCGACGACTGCATCGGCGTCGTCACCTGGATGCACACCTTCTCGCCCGCCAAGATGTGGATCTCGGGCCTGGACGCGCTCGATGTTCCACTGCTGCACCTGCACACGCAGGCAGGAATGTCGCTGCCGTGGTCCACGATCGACATGGAGTTCATGAACCTGAACCAGGCTGCGCACGGTGATCGCGAATTCGGGCACATCGAGTCCAGGGTCGGCGTACTGCGAACCACGATCGCAGGCCACGTCGACAATCCGTCGGTACGGACGCGCGTGGAGCACTGGGCTCGTGCCGCACTCGGGCGAGCCGAATTGCGATCGCTGCGGCTGGCACGGTTCGGTGACAACATGCGCGACGTCGCCGTGACCGAAGGCGACAAGGTCGAAGCTCAGCTACGGTTCGGTGTCTCGGTGAACACGTACGGTGTGAACGATCTCGTGGACGTGGTCGACGGCGTCGATGATTCCGCAGTGTCCGACCTCATCGACGAATACCGAACTCTCTACGACATCGCACCGAGTCTCGACAAGGACGGCGAGCGTCACGAATCGCTTCGCTACGGTGCCCGCGTCGAAGCCGGGCTACGTCAGTTCCTCACCGACGGTGGATTCAAGGCGTTCACCACCAACTTCGAGGACCTCGGCGGTCTTCGTCAATTACCGGGATTGGCAGTGCAACGACTGATGGCCGACGGCTACGGCTTCGGCGGCGAGGGCGACTGGAAGACGTCGATGTTGTTGCGCGGCATGAAGGTCATGGCCGAGGGACTGGACGGCGGAACGTCCTTCATGGAGGACTACACCTACCACCTCGTCCCCGGTGAAGAGAAGATCCTCGGCGCACACATGCTCGAGGTGTGCCCGTCCATCACGACCTCGCGCCCCACCCTGGAGATCCATCCACTGTCGATCGGCGGCCGTGAGGACCCGGTGCGGCTGCGATTCACCGCCGATCCGGGACACGGCGTCGTCGTGGGATTGTCCGACGTCGGTGAGCGATTCCGATTGACAGCCAACGTGATCGACGTGGTCGAACCCGACGAGGCACTGCCGCAGCTGCCCGTGGCATGCGCTGTGTGGGAACCGCAGCCCTCCCTGTCGGTGTCGGCCGAATCGTGGTTGACCGCAGGCGCACCCCACCACACGGTGTTGAGCACCGCCATCGGTCTGCCTGTGCTGGAGGCATTCTCGGACATGATCGGTGTCGAGTTGCTCGCCATCGATTCCGGCACCACGACACGTGGGTTCCAGCAGACTCTTCGATGGAACGCCGCTTATCACCGACTCGCAGCGCGGTTGTAGTCGAGGCCGCAGCGGTCAACCGAGACCGAAGGCGACGAGAAATCCTGCAGCAGTGGCCATTCCCACCCACCAACCGCCGTCTCGGTACGCCTCGGGCATCAACGAATCGGCCAGCACCGCCAGGGTCGCACCACCGGCGAACGCCTGCACTGCCGAGATACCGGTAGCCGGGATGGCGTCCGAGAGCAGGAACCCCACGACGGTCACCAGAACCAGGACAGCCGCAGTCACACTCCACAACCCGAGGGCGCGGGCGCGACCGAAGTTGTGTTGATCTCGCATCAGAGCCGCGCCGCCGACCGCCTCGGGAACGTTTCCGACGGCGACAGCGACCAGAAGAACGAGACCACCACCACTGGTCAGCGACACCCCCAGCGCGGTGTTCTCCGGTACGCCGTCGAGCACGGTTCCGAGCATCAACGCCCACCCGATAGCCGCTGGTCCGAGCCGATTCTCGATGAGGTGGTTGGCGACCACGTACACCCCGGCACCCGCGAACAACGCAGCGCCGGCGATGACGATGCCGGATTGGGTGAAGGCGGGCTCGAACAACTCCGAGGACACGGCCGCGATCATCGTGCCCGCGCCGAACGCCATCATGGCGGCGAGCACTCGTCTGGGCAGCGACCACCGTAGGCCGACAGCAGCCCCGATCACCAACGGCAAGGCCGTTCCGAGGCCGTACAGTGCTGCTCCGAAGGCGTTCATGCTCTCCTCATCCGGTCTCTCGGACACACATCGGTCATCGGGTGAATGACCGGAGCAGCATCCGTACAAACCGGAGTCGATCGGCGTTCCCTGGTACAACCATGACCGTGCCGATCGAGACACGCGCCGCAGTACCCGCTAGTTAGGTTCGGCATCCCTTATATACACTTCGTCGGTGCTCAGCGAGACGACCGACGTCGATCACCCCGGCGTGCGCTTCGCGCGCGACCTCGGCAGCTTCGGTGATCGACCGGCTCTCATCGCGTCCCACGACACAGTCACCTACCGTGAGCTGCACGAACGCGTCGAACAACGGGCATCGGAACTGGGTTCGGCGCGATGTCTCGTGCTGATCGCCGGTTCCAACACCATCGAGGTGATCGTCACCTATCTGGCGGCATTGCGGGCCGGCCACCCGGTGCTGCTCGCCCCGGGCGACACTTCCGGCCACCTCGACGGTCTGATCGCCGCCTACCACCCCGATGTGGTGGTGCGAACCGTCGACGGCCGAACTGTGATCGACAAACCCGACCGACGGCTCGGACATCGATTGCACCCCGACCTTGCGTTGCTGCTCAGCACCTCCGGCTCCACCGGATCTCCCAAACTCGTCCGTCTTTCGCACACGAACGTGCAGGCCAACGCCGAGTCCATCGCCGAGTACCTCGACATTCGCGCCACCGACCGCGCGATCACGACGCTGCCCCTGCACTATTGCTACGGACTGTCGGTCGTCAACAGCCACCTTCTCCGCGGTGCCGCGTTGATTCTGACCGATTGTTCCGTCACCGATCCCGACTTCTGGAACCTCGTGCGGACACAGCGCGGAACGACGTTCGCCGGCGTGCCGTACACCTTCGAGCTGCTCGACCGGATGGGGTTCGAACAGCTGGATCTGCCCTACCTGCGATACATCACGCAGGCCGGAGGCAAGATGCCGCCGGACCGCGTGCGAAAGTACGTCGAGCTGGGCCGACGTCGGGGATGGGACTTGTTCGTCATGTACGGGCAGACCGAGGCAACCGCTCGAATGGCTTATCTACCCTCCGAACTCGCCGCCACCCACCCCCACACCATCGGTCGTCCGATTCCCGGGGGATACTTCCGCCTGGAGGCAGTCGCCGACTCCCCCAGCGGAACAGGCGAACTCGTCTACTCCGGACCCAACGTCATGCTCGGGTACGCAGAGAGCCCCGACGACCTCTGCCTCGGTGACCTCCTCGCAGGTGAACTGCACACCGGCGACCTCGCGCGGCTCACGAATGACGGCTTCTACGAGGTGGTGGGGCGCCGAAGTCGATTCACCAAGGTGTTCGGCTTGCGGATCGACCTGCAGCGCGTCGAGTCCTCGCTCGCGCAGCACGGGCTGACGGCGTGCAGCACCGGTGGGGTCGACGAGCTGGTCGTCGTCGTGGAAAGCGGACTCGTGGAAAGCGGAGTCGTGGAAAGCGGAGACGTGGAAAGTGGTGATATCGACGAGATCCGCCGCAGGGCCGCTCGGAGCAGCGGTCTCCCCGTTGCCGCGGTCCGAGTGTGTCTCGTCGACGAGCTGCCGAGAACGCCCACCGGAAAACCCGATCTGCGAGCCGTTGCGGACATCGCGGCCCGAGACCGACTCGACCCGCCGCACGCCGTGTCGACTACCGCTGATGTGAAGGCGCTGTTCACCGAAATACTGCACTGCCCCCAGGTGGACGATGACAGTACGTTCGTCAGCTCGGGCGGAGACTCTCTGTCGTACGTTCGTATGTCCATCCGATTGGAGGCCATGCTGGGCTGTCTCCCCGAGAACTGGCACACCACACCGGTGCGAGAGTTGAACCGTGGCGCGCGCACGCGCCGCGGTTGGTGCCGAGTGGAGACGAACGTCCTGCTGCGCGCCCTGGCGATCGTTCTCATCGTGGGCTCACACATTCACCTGTTCGCGGTGCTCGGCGGAGCACACGTACTGCTCGCAATTGCCGGCTACAACTTCGCCCGCTTTCACCTCGGCGCAGCCGAACGCAACGAGCGGATTCGGCGGGTATTGCGAAGCGTCGCCCGAATTGCCGTTCCCAGCATGCTGTGGATCGGATCGGTGATTGCTCTCACCGGGGATTATCGAATCACCAGCGCGTTTCTGCTCAACGGAATTCTCGGTCCGGACGGCTGGTCTGCAGAATGGCGGTACTGGTTCGTCGAAGCGATCGTCTACATCGTTCTCGCCGTTGCTGCTCTTCTTTTCGTCCCGATTCTCGATGGTCTCGAGCGCAGTCACCCGTTCTGGTTCCCGATGGGACTCGTGGGCCTCGGACTCGTCACCCGCTACGGCCTTATCGACATCGACGACGGCCCCAACCGCATTCTGACCGCGTCGGTCGTCTTCTGGTTGTTCGCGTTGGGTTGGGCTGCGGCGCAGGCCAGCACAGTTCGGCAGCGATTGTGTGTGACGGCGGCCGTCGTAGGCACTGTGCCCGGGTTCTTCTTCGGCGACACACAACGAGAAGTCATCGTCGCCGGCGGTCTGTGCATGCTGGTATGGCTGTCGTCCATTCCATTCCCCAGGATGCCGAGCCGGGTGGCAGGAGTGTTGGCGAGCGCCTCGCTCTACATCTACCTGACTCACTTCCAGGTCTACCTGCCACTACGCGACGACCATCCGATACTGGCATTCGTTCTGTCGATCGTCGTCGGAATATTGTTCTGGCAGGCGGTCGACCGCGCACTCGCACTGCACAGACGAATCACGACGCGCGTTCGACAGGCCGAGAGTAGCCCCGCCGTCGCGTGAGCCGACCTGGCCAGGTCACCAGTGGCGTTTGCGCTCCACACCGGTGAATGGATCACCTCTTCTGCCTTGCCGACGGTTGGATGGCCAGCCTTCGAATCAGCATGATCGGAACCGTCGCTACCGAGACGCGGACGGGTTAACTTCGATGACAATGCTCGATTCGTGGTGGACGTGGGTCTGCCCCAACAGGGAGGACATACACGTCAGATGGCGCTCAACAACGGCACACTGATTCATCTCGTGGCGAAAGAGGGAAAGCAGGACGAGGTCGCTGCCATTCTCGGGGAAGCTCTGGGGGCCGTGGCGCGGGATCCGAAGACCGCCACGTGGTACGCGTACCGAATCACCAACACCGAGTTCGGGATCTTCGACTCTTCCGAATATTCGGACAGATCGGCCACCGACACACATCCGGTACTGACGAGATTGTCCGACGAGCTACTGGACGGAGCGCCCTCGGTGCAACCGTTCGACGTCATCGCCGCCAAAGTCTGAAGCGGCAGTTCCCTGCAGATGCAGCAGGACCGACCTCGTACCCGACACACCGATCGAAAGAGCCGTACATGAACGCAGGACCCGACAACGCCCGTAAGCAGCTGGTACTGAGCGCATTCGATATGGCGTGCGTCGTGCACCAGAACCCCGGCATGTGGACCGACGCCGATGATCAGACCCACCGATACACCGACATCGAGTACTGGGTCGAATTGGCGCAGACGCTGGAGTCTGCGGGCTTCGACATCCTGTTCCTCGCCGATGTCCTCGGCTTCTACGACGTGTACGGCGGCAACCGAGACGCTGCGTTACGCACAGCCGCGCAGGCACCGGTGGCCGATCCCCTGTTGACCATTTCCACCATGGCGGCGGCGACGAAGACGTTGAGCTACGGTGCCACGGTCTCGTCCACGTACGAGCTGCCGTACAAGTTCGCCAAGACGATGACGACGCTCGACCACCTCACCAAGGGCCGAGTCGCGTGGAATGTCGTGACGTCGTATCAGCAGAGTGCGGCGGTCAATCTCGGACTGACGCAGCAGATCTCGCATGACGAGCGCTACGAGATCGCCGACGAGTTCATGGAGGTCTGCTACAAGCTGTGGGAGGGCTCGTGGGAAGAGGACGCGGTGGTGCGCGACCGCGCTCGTGGCGTCTACACCGAGCCGTCCAAGGTGCACGACATCGACCACACCGGCAAGTACTTCACCGTTCCCGGTGCACATCTCGGCGAACCGTCACCGCAGCGAACGCCGTTCCTGTTCCAAGCCGGGGCGTCGGCACGGGGCCGTAAGTTCGCGGCAAAGCATGCCGAAGCAGTGTTCCTCGTGGGAGTCAATCCCCACGATGTTCGCCCCATCGTCGATCAGTACCGCATGTTGGCCGCCGAGCAGGGTCGTGATCCGCGGAGCCTCAAGATCATCATGATGCTCACTCCCATCGTCGCCGAGACCGACGAGGCCGCTCACGAGAAGCTTCTTCAGGTGCAGAAGCACGCGCAGGTCGACGCCGCGCTGGCACTGTGGGGCGGATGGACCGGGGTAGACCTCGCCGGAGCCGATCCCGACAAACCGCTGGATCAGTTCCGGGGCGACGGAATCCGCGCATTCAGTGACATGCTCACTCGGGTCGACAGTGAATTGGTATGGACGCCCCGAAAATTGGCGGAATGGCTGTGCGTGGGCGGAATGAGTGCCAGCATCGTGGGCTCGCCGAAGACCATCGTCGATCACTTCGAGGAGTGGATCGACATCGCCGACGTCGATGGATTCAACATCGCGCGTGTCACCAACTTCGAGACGTTCCGCGACTTCGGTGAACTGATCACCCCCGAACTGCGACGTCGTGGATTGATCCCCGACACCAACCGCACCGAGGCGACCTCTCTGCGTGAGTTGGTGCTGGGCCAGCCGCGGCTACGGGACGACCACCCCGGCGCTTCATTCCGGCCGGCCGCGAAGACTGCTCCCAAGCCGGCTCCGCCGACGACCATGCGCGTCGCACCACGCAACGTCGGTCTTCTCGTCACACTCACCGCGAAGCCGGATACCGTCGATGCTCTCGAAAGCTGGCTGACCGACATGCACGCTCATGCGGTCGACGAGCCCGGGACAACGACGTGGTACGCGATCAAACTGGGCGACAACCGTTTTGCCATCTACGACACGTTCCCGGACGAGGACGGACGCCAGGATCATATTCACGGCACCATTGTGAAGTCGCTCCGCGAACGTCAACAGGAACTGCTCGCGGAGCCACCGACGATTCGTCAGGTCGACTTGCTGGCTGTGAAATCCTTGTTGACTGTCTGATCGACGTCGGCGGTTCGCCACCGTTGTCACCGTCACACTGCCATCGGTGTCATCCCGATGATCATCAGCACCGAACTGATTGCAACTCGCCTTCTCGACGGTCCGCAGTCCGAGATCGACACGAGAATAGTTGCTGCAAGCCAACATACGAGCACTGTCACCGGACCCCAGGGCAGGCCGGCACTGTTCGCTGCGTGTTGGTGACCCAGTGACGGCAGTGACGACACCGCCGACGTGCCCGAACTCGGCATCGCCAGCAGCAGTGCCCCCATCGCGGTGAGGTCGACGGTGCAGAGTCGTCTGGCTCGACCGGCGGCGGTACACCCCACCATCTGGAATGCCTGGCTCAGCAATCCGAGGGCGGCGATCGCGTACATCCACTGCGGCACATGGGTTACCACCATGACCACCATCAGGACGGCCATGGAGCAGTGCGCGATCGTCATCGATCGTGCCATCGCACGCTGCGTCACCAGAGGGAGGATTGCGCCGACCGCACCAACAGACATCAGCGCGTCGGCCGCGCTCACTGGGCGAGCTCGCCGGGTTGGTGTTCGATCACCCGAGCACCCTCGACGGATGGTGAACGGCATGTGGAGAGACCTCGTAGTAGACCTGCGGCGAACAAGTCCACGCCGAAAGAGCCCTTCAGCCTTCCGTCGTGAGTGTCACTCACGGGAAGTTTCCTGCGTCGAATTGCACGGTGTGCTCGACGGCGCACAGTGGCCCGACGTCGAGGCCGGGACATCGAGCGTCGGGTTTCGGTCGAAGAAGCCGACGGGCTTGAGCTTGAAGCCGGTGTAGTCCACCGGCATGATGGGCCAATCCTCGGGCCGCGGAAAGTGGGTCAGGCCGAAGGTGTGCCACACGACGATGTCCTTGCCCTCTATGTCCCGGTTACCGGCCACGTAACTGGGCAGGCCTGCTCCGCCGGAATGCTGGTTCACGAAGTCCCCCGACGCGTAGCGCTCGGCTGCGTCGAACTGCGTGACCCAGAGGTGCTTGGTCGCGAAGGTGGCACGCTTGGCGATGGAGGAGTTGTCGTCCGCGAGCAACAACGGCTGCCCTTCCGGGTGCAGCACGTACGCGACCGGTTTACCGAGTCGGTTGAGTGAATCCGGGTTACTGATGTGCCACACGCGTCCTGTGGACCCGTTCGCGCGACGAGCTGCTTCGGCCTCGGTCGTCAGAGGAGTCGTCGAGAGAGCAAAAGCATTGCCGTGCGGGTTGTCCGGGCCCATGGGAACACGTCTGGTCTCCACTTCTTCGACCGAGTTCACCGCACCGTCGACCATCATGTCGAGCCGTGCGCTGAACAGGTGTTGATGGCACGGAGCCCCCAGGCCCGGTGCGATCTGCGACGAGTACGGGTAATCGCCGCCGGAGTGACCCGAGGTGAACACGACACCGGTTGCCTTGACCTCGAATTCGATGGTGCCGTCGAGATAGAGGTACCAGAAGAAGCCGTAATCGTAATCTCCGATGGTCGTGAAGAACGAAATGACCAGCCTGCGTTGACGCCTGGTCTCGCTCGAGCCGGCCCACAGGTCGGTGTGCTTCCACAGGATGCCGAAGTCCTCTTCGTGCATGCAGACTGCGTTTCTCAATGTCTGCGGATTACCGAGCTCGTCTGCTATCACGGTGTCGAAGTACGTGATGTCACCGACGCAGTCACACCCTAGTTCCAAGGCGTTGGCGTACCTGCCGACGAGGTACTCGCCGGTGTCGAAGTAGTTCTGCCAGGAGCGGATCGGAGATGGATCACCGTACGGGACAACCATTTCTGCGATCGAAGCACGATGGATGATCGGCCTCGTCGCACCCTTGTCGTCGAATCCGATCTGATGCAGCACCAGACCCTCTCGGGCGTCGAATCCAACGCGAAAGCTCCACTTCTCCCACTCGACGAGGTTTCCGGTGGTCGCGAAGCTCGGCCCCTCCGGCTGGGTGATCTCGATCGGCTTCTGAGTCGTGCGCATCGGTCCTGTGACCGCGGGGTCGTTGAAGTTACCGGACTCTTCGGGGATCGGCACCACTCCGATGTCGAGCACCTTCTCGACCGTCTTGTTCATGACGTCGACGAATCCCACCAATCCGTCGATGGGGTGCGCCCAGGCATGATCGGTCGGGTAATCCTGACGAAATGCCAAGCCGCGCAATATCCGTCGACCTTCCTCGTCCGGGTAGTCGAACACGCCGGCGGACAAGGGGGCGACTCGAACATTGTCGACGTCGAGGCCACGGCGTTCGAGCGCAGCCAGCCATTCGGGATCCGTTCGCAGTGTTTCTTCGACGAGTCCGAACTCCTCGTCGAGAACCGGCATCTGACCGTCACGAATCGCGTCGAGGGTCACCGACGACACGACCGATCGGTCGGTGACCGAGACGACGACGTCGACAGCCTTCGGCGTGGACACGTCGTGCAGCAGCGCTCGGAAGCGGCGCTCGATGCCGGCCGCCGCAGGGTAGAGCTCGGACTTCAGCGGCTCCTCGAGACCGACGTAAACGAATCGGGTGTTCTCGCCCAGTAGTCCTGCGTCGTCGAGGACGGCACGAACTTCTGCGATCTCCTCGGGTGAGGGCAGCGCCAGCGGGTGATCGATCGTGGTGGGGGAAAGAGTCGGCATAGTGAATCCTCGAATGGTTTGGTTCTACGGTTGTAGGAATAAAGATGTGACGAACGCTACACCGAGGAAGGTGAGCTGTACAGATCACTTCGAGCTGACCGCGGAAGATTTTCGGGGATGTGCGAAAAACTGCGGTGCTACGAACGCAGCAGCGTGAGGAAGTTCTCCACCATCGCCAATTGCGTTTTTGCGGAACTCTCCGACGGCGTGAGAACACCGAGGATCTGCACGCCCATCATCATGCTGAGCAATTGCTCGATGACGACCGCGACGTCGATGTCGCCGACCTCGCCCAGTGCGCGCGCATCTTCGAGGTGTCCGGCCATTCGATCACGCCATTGTGTCAGCGCCCGACGGTTGATCTCTTCCATCCGCTCGTCGTACATCGCGCGCTGAAACAGCGAGAGCGCAATACGTGCCTCGAGCAGCGTCTCCTGGGTCGTCGGCATGACCTCCCGGCAGAAGACGCGCAGCGCGGCGAGACCTTTCGCGTCGCGCAGCCGTGCGTCGATTCGCGCGTTCGTCGCCTCGAACACGAGCTCGAACGAGGTTCTGAGAATCTCGTCCTTGCCCGAGAAGTAATGACTCAGCGCGCCGTTGGTGTAGCCGGCTTCGGTGGCGATGTCTCGCATGTTGGCAGCGTCGATACCCTTGGCCGCGATCAGCCGCCACGTCGCCGCAGCGATGACTCGCCTGCGTTCATCGTGGTCGACCAGCTTGGGCATGAAGCCACGGTAACGGCTCGTTGCCGTGTCACGTAGAGGCGGGCTTGCGTCATGGATCGTGCATCGTTTTCCACCTCCTCCCAACGACGCGGCTCGTGGTTCTACAGCCGTTGAAACAAGGATCCGTGCTCGGCGTTACGAACTCTGGCTGACACCGTGAACTTCGCGTTACAGGATCCTCACTGCGAAACCACGTCGTGGGGGTCGCCGGACCCCCACAACGCGTGTCTAGTCCGCGAAGGGCGATGGTGTCAGTGTGTACTTGGTCTGCAGATACTCGTGGATACCCTCGGCTCCACCTTCACGACCGAGACCCGACATCTTCCAACCGCCGAACGGTGCTGCGGCGTTGGACACCACACCGACGTTCAGGCCCATCATTCCGGTCTGCAGACGCTCGATCATGCGCTGGCCGCGGCGGAAGTCCTCGGTGTAAACGTAGGAAACGAGCCCGTACTCGGTGTCGTTTGCCAGCGAGACTGCGTCGTCGTCGGTGTCGAAGGTGGCGATCGCCAGTACCGGTCCGAATATCTCCTCGCGGAGAATGTCGCTGCCCGGTGCCACGTCGGTCAGAACCGTCGGGGCGAAGAAGGTCCCTGGCCGATCGAGAGCTGCACCGCCGGTGGTGATCGTTGCGCCGCGCTGCACGGCATCGGTCACCAACTCCTCGGCCTTGGCCACGGCCTTGCCATCGATCAGCGGACCGATCGTCACCCCGTCCTCGGTCCCACGTCCGATTCTGAAGGCATCGACTCGTTCGGTGACCCGTCGCGCGAACTCGGTTGCGATCGAATTGTGCACGATGAAACGGTTTGCGGCCGTGCAGGCCTGACCGATGTTGCGGAACTTCGCGGCAATTGCTCCGTCGACGGCCTTGCCCAGATCGGCATCACCGAACACCACGAACGGGGCGTTACCGCCGAGCTCCATCGACGTTCGGAGAACCCCGGTGGCGGCCTGACGCAACAGCGCCTGCCCGACGGGGGTCGAACCGGTGAACGAGAGCTTTCGCAGTCTGGGGTCGGCGATGATCGGGCCGGATACCGCCGACGACGACGAGGTGGTGACCACGTTGACGACGCCGTCGGGCAGTCCTGCCTCCTGCAGAATTTTCACGAGCAGCAGAGTCGTCAACGGAGTGAGCGCAGCCGGTTTGACCACCACCGTGCAGCCCGCCGCCAGAGCAGGGGCGATCTTTCGAGTTGCCATGGCCAGAGGGAAGTTCCACGGAGTAATGAGAAAACACGGACCGACGGGATGCTGGGTGACGAACATCCGACCAGTGTTCTCGGGGTTTGCGCCGTACCGACCCTGAATACGGGTGGCCTCCTCGCTGAACCACCGCAGGAACTCGCCTCCGTACGCCACCTCTCCCCTGGCTTCGGCCAGCGGTTTGCCCATCTCGATGGTCATCAGGAGCGCAAAGTCCTCTTTTCGCGCCTGCACCAGATCGAAAGCACGCCGCAGAATTTCGGCTCGCTCACGGCCCGGCGTCGACGCCCACGAATCGGTAGCGGCGACGGCTGCGTCGAGTGCAGCCATCCCGTCCTCGGGGGTGGCGTCGGCGATATCACGAACGACCTCCCCCGTTGCCGGATCATGCACCGCCAGAGTTGTGTTCGAGGACGACGCGCGCCAGTGGCCTCCGATGAACAGTTCGTTCGGGACGGAGTCGAGGAGCTTCTTCTCGATATCGGTCATACCAATTCCTTCGGGTTGGAGGCCGTGTTACGCGGCAGCATGTTTCCGGCGAAGAACGTCGCCAGCTCGTCGGATGCGCTGAGTGGAAGAACCTGGGCCACATACTGATCGGGGCGGACCACCACGATTGCGCCGTCGCGGTCGATCCCGCGCTCGGTGAAGATATCCGTCTGCGGATCGGTTGCGAAGACCTTCTCGTAGTCGACGAGTCCGAACGGTCCCCCGACGGGGAGATACGCGGGATTCACTGCGCCGATGTCGACCGAGGCGTGGTCCTGCTGATAGATCACCTTGACGTCGAATGCACTGTCGATATCGGTTCCCTGCGGGGTGTATCGCACGATCGGCGACTCGGGCGACTCCATCAGCCACGAGGATAATTCGCTCAACGCGTCGCTGTTGGAGTGCAGGCCGGCGGCTGCCGCATCGGCGAAGACGTAGATTCGCCAGCGCCCGTCCGCACGGTGATGGTGACCGAGATGCATCGGGTTGGCGTCGCATACTCGCACCACCGGTGACGACTTGAAACGCTTGCCGACCGGGAATCCTGTGGCCAGATTCTGGTGGGTGGTGTCGCCGATGATCATCGACGGCTGGTACTCGGTCATGAAGCCAGCCGGGAATTCTCCGGTCTTGACGTAGAACTCCTCGAGCTCGGATGGGTTGTCGAAGTCCTCCGGGCGCTTTGCCATCATGGCCGACCACTGCTTGTCGAAGTCGATCAGGTTCTGTGCGATGACCTGACGTTCGGCGGTGTAGGTCGCGAGCAGGCTCTCGGGCGCGCGGCCTTCGAGTACGTGTCCGAGTTTCCAGCCGAGGTTGAACCCGTCCTGCATCGATACGTTCATGCCCTGGCCCGCTTTGGCGCTGTGGGTGTGGCAGGCGTCGCCGGTGATGAAGACGTGCGGCATACGCACCCCGACCTCCTCGGCCGGCACATCGTCGAAGCGGTCGGTCACGCGGTGACCGACCTCGTAAACACTGTGCCAGGCAACATTTTTCACATCCAGGGTGTAGGGATGCAATATCTCGTTCGCCTGCGCGATGATCTGGTCGATGCTCGTGGTGCGCACCTTGCCGTTGTCGTCCTCGGCGACTTCACCGAGGTCGACGTACATGCGGAACAGGTGGCCACCCTCGCGCGGGATGTGCAGAATGCTGCCGCCTGATCCGGACTGGATGGCGCACTTGAGGCGGATGTCGGGAAAGTCGGTGACAGCGAGCACATCCATCACACCCCAGGCATGGAACGCTTTGTCTCCGACCGGCGTGCACCCGATCGTGTCGCGCACTGCGCTGCGTGCACCGTCGGAGCCGACGACGTACTTGGCGTGGACTGTTCGTTTCTGCCCCGCTCGATCGCCGCCGGTGTGCTCGAGCGTGACCGTGACGGGGTAGTCGCCCTCCCCGACCTCCAGCGTGCAGAATTCGTAGCCGAAATCCGGCTTCATCCGAGTCGGCGACAGCGCCATGACCTCGGCGAAGTAGTCCAACACTCGGGCCTGATTGACGATCAGATGGGGGAACTCGCTGATTCCGGTCGCATCGTCGGGAGTGCGCGCGGTGCGCACGATCTTCGAGGCGTCCTCGGGATCAGGCTTCCAGAAGGCCATTTCGGTGATCCGATAGGCCTCGGCCGTGATGCGATCAGCGAATCCGAACGCCTGGAAGGTCTCGACGCTACGAGCCTGAATCCCGTCCGCCTGTCCGATGGCGAGACGCCCCGTGCGCCGCTCGACGATTCGCGTCGTCACGTCGGGGAACTGGGAAAGCTGTGCGGCCGTCATCATTCCTGCCGGACCGGTGCCGACGATGAGCACATCGACGTACTCCGGAAGCTCGTCCGGCCGGTCGATACCGACGCTCGACGCGTGCTGGATACGTGGGTCACCGGAGACATAACCATGGTGGTGAAACTGCATTGTCAGACCTGTGCCAATCCTCTGATGGGGCTTACTGATTGCGTGTGTTCGTGGTCGGGCCCGAGCGGAATACCGCTACGGTCTCGCAACAGCAGGGTTGCGGTGAGACTGAGGAGAACGACGACCGCCAGATAGACGGTGACCGCTGTGGTGGAACCGGTGGCGCGAACCAGTGCGGCGGCAATCATCGGGGCGAATGCGCCGCCGACGATAGCGCCGATCGCGTAGGAGATCGATACACCGGAGAACCTGACGGATGCGGGAAACAACTCCGCGTACAAGGCCGCTTGCGGACCGTAGGTGAAGCCGAGACCCACCGTCAGCAACACCAACCCGAGTAGCAGCACCCAGATGTTTCCCGCTTCCACCAGCGTGAACAGTGGAATCAATGCAGCCAGAAGTAATACCCAGCCGATGAGGTAGGCCGTTCTACGCCCTACGCGGTCACTCACCCACGCGCCGAGCCACGTGAATATCATCCAGCTCAGCGCGGAGCCCGCGACGGCCCACAGAACGGGACCGCGGTCGAGGCCGACCGGGCCGCTCGGGTTGGTGGCGTAGTTCTGAATGTAGCCACCGGTGGTCATGTAGCCGACTGCACTGTTGCCGGCGAACACCAGCGCCGCAACGATAACGAGCTTCCAGTGGTGTCGAAAGAGCTCGACGATCGGCGTCTTCGTCTGCTCCTTGCGTTCCGCGATCTCCAGGAAGACCGGGCTTTCCTCGACGCGTCGGCGAATGTAGTGCCCGATGAGAATCAACACGATCGACAGCAAGAACGGTACGCGCCAGCCCCACTGCTCGAAGGCTTCACCGGGAGCAACGATCGTCATCAGGGCCATCACGCCGGAAGCGAGCAGCAATCCCAGGGGTACACCCACTTGTGGTGCAGCTCCGAAGATTCCACGCTTGTCTTCCGGGGCATGTTCGACGGCCATCAGCACGGCACCGCCCCACTCACCGCCGGCCGAGATCCCCTGCAGGATGCGCAGAAGAATCAACAGGATCGGCGCGGCAACACCGATGGCGGAATAGGTGGGCAGCAAGCCGACCAGTGTCGTCGCTGCACCCATCAGTACCAACGTCACCATCAGGACAACCCGCCGCCCGTATTTGTCTCCGTAGTGTCCGGCGAGGAACGCGCCGAGTGGACGGAACAGAAAGCTGAGGCCGACGGTCAGGAACGAGAGAATGGTCGCCACCCCGTCTCCCGCCGGGGCGAAGAACAGTTTGCCGAACACCAACCCGGCCGCCGCGGCATAGACGAAGAAGTCGTACCACTCGACGGTGGTACCGACGACGGTCGCGAACACGACTCGTCGACGCTCTCGATCTGTGACCGGGCCACCGGACTCCATCCGGCCCCGAGACGGTGCGTTCATTGTTGCTCCTTGGTCCATCCGCGGCCGGTGCCGAAAAGCACTCCGAGGGATTCATTGCGATCTGCGTCTCTCATCGTATACGATCTGAGATATGATGCAAGGGTCGCTATCGAGGAGGAACATGAAGACCGAGAGTCACGATGCTGCCGGCATCGGATCGAACACCTCACTGACCAGGCCCGGAAAAATTGTCGCTGTACATCTGAGCTATGCATCGCGAGCCGATCAGCGGGGACGTCGACCCGCTCATCCGTCCTACTTCCTCAAGCCGTCGAGCTCCGTGGCATTCACGGGCGAGACCATCGAGCGGCCCGCCGGCACCGAACTTCTCGCTTTCGAGGGCGAAATCGCCGTGATCATCGGGGCGTCGACACGCTGGGTGTCGGTAGAGGACGCCTGGAGTCACGTCTCGGGCGTCACGGCCGCCAACGACTTCGGTCTCTACGACCTGCGCACCAACGACAAGGGATCCAACGTCCGTTCCAAGGGCGGAGACGGCTACACCCCCCTCGGACCCGACGTCATCGACGCCCGGTCGGTCGATCCCGTTGCGCTGCGAATCCGGACATGGGTCAACGGAACCGTGGCCCAGGACGACACCACGGCCGGCCTGATCTTCACGCTGCCCCAGCTGATTGCCGACCTGTCGCAGCACTTCACCCTCGAACCCGGCGACGTAATCCTCACCGGCACACCAGCCGGCTCCTCGGTCGTCGTGCCCGGCGACGTCGTCGAAGTCGAGGTCAGCTCGATCGACGACAAGGCCACATCCGGTCGCCTCGTCACCACCGTGACTGAGGGTGAGGTCGCCTTCGACAGTGCGCTCGGTTCTCTGCCGGCCGCGGACGACGCTCAGCGCGAAGACGCGTGGGGTTCGGCCGAAGCAGCCGGAATCACCCCACCTGCAACCGGTTTGAGCCCCGAGCTGCGAGACAAACTCACCCGGGTACCGGTGGCGGGACTGTCTGCCCAACTCCGCAAACGTGGGCTGAACAACGTGTCGATCGAGGGTGTACGCGCCTTGACTACCGGCGACAAGATCGTCGGAACAGCGCGAACCCTGCGATTCGTGCCCAATCGCGAAGATCTGTTCGTAACCCACGGCGGTGGATACAACGCGCAGAAACGTGCATTCGACGCCGTGAACGACGGCGAGATCATCGTCATCGAGGCACGCGGCGAACTCGGGTCCGGCACCCTGGGCGATATCCTCGCGCTACGTGCGCGGTCCCGCGGCGCCGTCGGCGTCGTCACCGACGGAGGAGTCCGCGATCGCGATGCAGTAGCCGAGATCGGTCTACCGGTGTTCGCCGCGACCGCCCACCCCGCCGTGCTCGGCCGCCGCCACGTCCCCTGGGATTTCGACCTGACTGTCGCGTGCGGCGGAGCGACGGTACAGCCCGGCGACGTCATCGTCGGCGACAGCGACGGCGTCATCGTGATTCCGCCTGCGTTGGCCGAGGAAGTCGTCGACGAGGCGCTCGCCCAAGAGGACCAGGACGCGTGGGTGGCCGAGCAGGTGGCTGCCGGGCACCCCCTCGACGGACTCTTCCCTCCGAACGCGGAGTGGAAACGCAAGTACGAGCAGTGGCGTCAGAGCCAGGGAGTTACCCGGTGACACAGAGCAAATCACAGGCGGCCTACCACTACGTCAAGGACCGAATCGCTCGCCAGGAGTACACACCCGGCTATCGGCTGGTCCTCGGCTCGATCGCGAAGGATCTCGACATGAGTGTTGTTCCGGTACGTGAGGCGATCCGCCAACTCGAAGCGGAAGGCCTGGTGACCTTCGAGCGCAATGTCGGTGCCCACGTATCGATGGTGGACGACACTCAATACCGCTACAGCATGCAGAGTTTGAGCATTCTCGAGGGCGCTGCCACAGCGATGGCGGCGCGCCGACTGTCGGAGGACGACATTCGGAGAGCACGTGCGGTGAACGAACGCATGATCGAGTCCCTCGACCATTTCGATCCGCACCTGTTCACCTCGTTGAACAAGGAGTTTCATCAGATCCTGTTCGCGAAATGCGTGAACCCGCGAATGCTGACGCTTGTCGAAGCCGAGTGGGGCCGCCTCGGTCACCTTCGAGCGTCGACGTTCGCATTCGTTCCCGGTCGCGCACGCGAATCGGTGCACGAGCACGAGAACATCGTGCGGCTCATCGAAATCGGTGCACCGCTCGGCGAGATCGAAAAGGCTGCTAGACGACACCGCTCCGCAACGCTCGACGCCTACCTCGTACACGAGCACCCCGACGAAACCATCGGCCTACCGGCCTACTGATCAGACCGATCTCTCGATCCCGACCTTGGAGCATTCATGACCGATACCGTTGCCGAACAAACACAACGCCACACTCCGGCAGACCTGCCCAGCAGAATCCAGCACTACATCGGCGGCGCGTTCGTCGATTCGATCGACGGCGATACCTTCGACGTTCTCGACCCGGTGTCCAACGAGGTCTACCTGCAGGCCGCCGCCGGTAAGAAGGCCGACATCGACCGCGCCGTCGAAGCCGCCAAGAAGGCGTTCAAGGACGGCCCCTGGCCGCGGATGCTGCCGCGCGAGCGCTCCCGGATCCTGCACCGCATCGCCGACATCGTCGAATCACGCGACGCGCGCCTGGCCGAACTGGAATCCTTCGACTCCGGCCTGCCCATCACCCAGGCGCTGGGTCAGGCTCGCCGCGCCGCCGAGAATTTCCGGTTCTTCGCCGACCTCATCGTCGCTCAGGCAGACGACACCTACAAGGTCCCCGGACGGCAGATCAACTACGTCAACCGCACCCCGATCGGCGTCGCCGGCCTGATCACCCCGTGGAACACCCCGTTCATGCTCGAATCGTGGAAGCTTGGCCCCGCACTGGCCACCGGCAACACCGTCGTCCTCAAGCCCGCCGAGTTCACTCCGCTGTCGGCATCGTTGTGGGCGGGCATCTTCGAGGAGGCCGGCCTCCCCGAGGGTGTGTTCAACCTCGTCAACGGCCTCGGTGAAGACGCAGGCGACGCCTTGGTCAAGCATCCCGACGTTCCCTTGATCTCCTTCACCGGTGAGTCCAGCACGGGTCAGCTCATTTTCGGCAACGCCGCGCCCTTCCTCAAGGGCCTGTCGATGGAACTGGGCGGAAAAAGCCCGGCCATCGTGTTCGCCGATGCCGATCTCGACGCCGCAGTGGACGCCACGATCTTCGGTGTGTTCTCGCTCAACGGCGAACGCTGCACCGCGGGAAGTCGCATCCTCGTCGAACGGTCCATCTACGACGAATTCGTCGAACGCTATGCAGCACAAGCCAAGCGCGTGAAGGTTGGCTTCCCGCACGATCCCGCGACCGAGGTCGGTGCACTGGTCCACCCGGAGCACTACGACAAGGTGATGAGCTACATCGAGATCGGTAAGACCGAAGCGCGCCTGGTTGCCGGCGGCGGCCGGGCCGAAGGCTTCGATCAGGGCAACTTCGTGACCCCGACGGTGTTCGCCGATGTCGCACCCGATGCCCGCATCTTCCAGGAGGAGATCTTCGGACCGGTCGTGGCGATCACCCCGTTCGACACCGACGACGAAGCTCTCGAACTGGCGAACGGTGTCAAATACGGTCTCGCAGCATACGTCTGGACCAACGACCTCAAGCGCTCGCACAACTTCGCCCAGGCCATCGATGCCGGCATGGTGTGGCTCAACTCCAACAACGTCCGCGACCTACGCACCCCGTTCGGTGGCGTCAAAGCTTCGGGGCTCGGCCACGAGGGCGGCTACCGCTCCATCGACTTCTACACCCAGCAGCAGGCCGTGCACATCACGCTCGGCGAGGTGCACAACCCGACCTTCGGCAAAGCCGATTCAGACAAGCACTGATCGCCCCACCTTCCGACAAGGACCATGACATGACCATCACCCCCGATGCCCCCGAGCCCGTGGTAACCCGAAGCAGCCCCATCCGCTCGGACAACCCGGTCCCCACCCCGCAGGCCACTCCCCCGGACGTACTGCGTTGCGCCTACATGGAATTGGTTGTCACCGACCTCGAGCGTTCACGCAAGTTCTACGTCGACGTGCTCGACCTCGTCGTGACCGAGGAAGACGAGAACACCGTCTACCTTCGTTCCTTCGAAGAGTTCATTCACCACAACCTCGTCCTACGCAAGGGACCGGTTGCCGGCGTAGCAGCCTTCTCCTACCGGGTACGCAGCCCGGAGGATCTCGACAAGGCCGTCGCGTTCTACACCGAACTCGGCTGCCGTGTGGAGCGAAACCCCAACGGGTACAACAAGGGAATCGGTGATTCGGTCCGCGTCGAGGATCCCCTCGGATTCCCGTACGAGTTCTTCTACGATGTCGAGCACGTCGAGCGGCTCGCCTGGCACTACCACCTGTACACCCCCGGTGCACTGGTGCGCCTGGACCACTTCAACCAGGTGACTCCCGACGTCCCTCGCGCAGTGGCGTACATGGAAGATCTCGGATTCCGCGTCACAGAGGATATTCAGGACGAGGCCGGCACGACGTACGCGGCGTGGATGCGTCGCAAGTCCACCGTGCACGACACCGCCATGACCGGGGGGGACGGACCTCGGATGCACCACGTCGCGTTCGCCACCCACGAGAAGCACAACATCATCGCTATCTGCGACAAGCTCGGCTCACTAAGGATGTCCGACCACATCGAGCGAGGACCGGGACGCCACGGGGTCTCGAACGCCTTCTACCTCTACCTGCGTGACCCGGACGGGCACCGCATCGAAATCTACACCCAGGACTACTACACCGGCGATCCCGACAACCCGGTCGTCACCTGGGACGTCCACGACAACCAGCGCCGCGACTGGTGGGGCACCCCGGTGGTCCCCAGCTGGTACACCGACGCCTCGATCGTGCTGGATCTCGACGGCAACCCGAAGCCGGTGATCGCGCGAACCGACGACTCCGAAATGGCCGTCACCATCGGCGCGGACGGATTCTCGTACACCCGTAAAGAGGACACCGACGAGATGCCGGATTGGAAGAAGGGCGAGTTCAAGCTCGGCGCACAGCTGTAGTAACGACTCATTCCTCTACGGCACAGGAGAATCATGCTCCCCCCGAACACCATCACGGCCATTGCCGACCAACTCGAAGAAGCGGAACGGACGCGGACGATGATTCCGCGGCTCACGGCACGCTATCCCGACATGACCTTCGAGGATTCGTACGCGGTACAGAACGAATGGCGTCGACGCAAGGTCGAGTCCGGTCGACGCTTGGTCGGCCGCAAGATCGGCTTGACGAGCAAGGTGATGCAGGTGGCGACCGGCATCACCGAGCCCGATTACGGTGCGATCTTCGACGATCAGGTTTTCGACAACGGCTCGGTGATCGAGCACGGCCGCTTCTCCAATGTGCGCATCGAGGTCGAGCTCGCCTTCGTTCTCGGGAGTCCACTCGCCGGTCCGACGGCGACGATCTTCGACGTTCTGAAGGCAACGGAGTACGTCGTACCGGCGCTCGAGATCCTCAGCTCACGGATCGAGATGGAGGACCGCACCATCGTCGACACGATCAGTGACAACGCTGCACTGGGCGGGCTCGTATACGGCGGCAACCCGACGGACCCGTCGGCTGTGGACATGCGGTGGATCTCGGCGCTGCTCTACCGCAACGAGACGATCGAGGAGTCCGGCGTTGCCGCCGCAGTGCTCAACCACCCTGCGACCGGCGTGGCATGGTTGGCCAACAAGCTTTTTCAGCACGGCGACCGGCTCGAGGCCGGGGAAATCGTGTTGGCCGGCTCGTTCACCCGACCGATGTGGGTGCACCAGGGAGACAGTGTGCTCGCCGACTATGGACCGATGGGAACGATCTCATGCCGCTTCGACTGAACAAGACCTTTCGGGATGCGTTGGCGGAAGCGGGCCGGCCGCTGTACGGCGGCTGGATCACCACCGGTTCGCCGGTGGCCGCCGAGATCATGGCCGGCTCGGGCCTGGACTGGGTGCTCATCGACATGGAGCACGCACCCAACGGGCTGGAATCCGTTCTCGCCCAGCTTTATGCGGTCTCCGGCTACCCTGTGACACCGGTCGTGCGAGTACCTGTCGCCGACGCGGTGATCATCAAGCAGGTCTTGGACCTGGGTGCTCAGAACATTCTGGTCCCGATGATCTCGACTGCCGAGCAAGCGCGCGAGGTGGCCGCCGCAGCCCAGTACCCACCTGAGGGGCGACGCGGCGTCGGCAGTGCGCTGGCACGGTCTGCGCGTTGGAATCGGGTCGAGGGCTATCTTGCGAACGCAGCCGATCACGTATCGGTGTTCGTCCAGATCGAGACGGCCGAAGGGGTATCCAACGCGGCGGCGATCGCGGAAACACCGGGCATCGACGGAGTGTTCGTCGGCCCCAGCGACCTGTCCGCGTCGATGGGTCTGCTCGGCCAACAGAACCATCCCGAGGTCGTGGCCGCAGTGAACGATGCGTTCACGGCGATCGCCTCCACTGGAAAACCGTTCGGAGTCAACGCGTTCGACCCCGATCGTGCCGATTCGTATACACAGGACGGCGCTCGGTTCCTGCTCGTCGGTGCCGACGCCGCCATCTTGGCACGGGGTTCCGAGGCCCTCGCTCAGCGCTACATCGATCCATCGGCGCACAACGCTCGCGCCAGCTACTGATCCCCCCACCTCAGTTCGCCGCCCGAAAGGACAGACAGTGACCATCACATTCGATTCGCTTCTCAGCGAGATCACCGATCCGAACGGACGCGAGATCCTCGACCCGGCAACCGGGGACGTCGTCGGGAAAGCCCCAGTGCAGGGTGTCGAGGTGCTCGACGCCGCCATTGCCCGCGCGAAAGCAGCGCAACCCGCCTGGGCGGCACTCGACGACGATGACCGCAAAGCTCGCCTCCTCCAGGCAGCCGATGCCATCGATGCTGCCACCGAGCCTCTCGCGGAATTGCTTTCACGTGAACAAGGCAAGCCGCTCAACGGACCCAATGCGCGGTTCGAGGTCGGTGCGTGTGCCAACTGGCTGCGCGCCACCGCGGCAACCGAGCTCCCCGGCCGCACCCTCCTCGACGGCGACGACGGCAACGCCGAAATGTACTACCGTCCGCTCGGAGTCGTCGGGGCGATCGGACCGTGGAACTGGCCGATGATGATCACCGTCTGGCAGATCGCGCCCGCACTGCGGATGGGGAACACCACCGTCGTCAAGCCGTCGGAGTACACCCCCTTGAGTGTGCTGGCGCTCGCCCAGGTCATCAACTCCGCGCTGCCCCAGGATGTACTGAACGTCGTCGCCGGCGACGGAGACCTGGGCGCACGCCTGTCGTCGCACCCCGACATCGACAAGCTGATGTTCACCGGATCCACCCGTACCGGCCAGGCGATCATCAAGAGCTCTGCCGACACGGTCAAGCGACTCACCCTCGAGCTCGGCGGTAACGACGCCGGTATCGTGTTGCCGGATGTCGACCCCAAAGCCATTGCGCAAGATCTGTTCTGGGGAGCCTTCATCAACACCGGACAGACTTGCGCCGCACTCAAGCGCCTGTACGTGCACACCGACGTCTACGACGCCGTCTGCACCGAACTCGCGGCAGTCGCCGAGGCGATGCCGATGGGCCGTGGCCTCGACGAGGACAACGTGCTCGGACCGCTGCAGAACAAGGCGCAGTACGACATCGTCGCGAATCTTGTCGAGCGTGCGAGGGAATCCGGGGCCACCATGCTGGTCGGTGGCAACCCGGACGCCGATACCCCCGGACACTTCTACCCCACGACTTTGGTGTCGAACATCGACAACGACAACGCTCTGGTGACCGAGGAGCAGTTCGGACCCGCATTGCCCATCGTTCGATACGAAACGGTCGACGAGGCAATCGAACTCGCCAACGGGCTCGATGTCGGACTCGGAGCTTCGGTGTGGAGTTCCGACCGCGATGCAGCGCGAAAGATTGCTGCCCGAATTCAAGCCGGCACGGTGTGGATCAACAGCCATGGCGGCGTGCACCCGATGGTGCCGTTCGGCGGCATCAAGATGTCCGGCTACGGGCTGGAGTTCGGAGTCGAGGGACTCAAATCGGTCTCGGCACCCCAGGTCATCAACGGATGATCGGACGCCATCGGCGTGCTTTACAGAGCACGCCGATGGCGTTGTCCCCCTTCGCCACTCATCGTCGACGAGCGGATTTCGGCTCCGGGGTCGTCGAAACCTGCGGCTTTCGAAACAGCTGCGCTCACGGTGCGATGGCGCCGGAACGAACGCCGGATTCGGAATCTAATCCGATGTGCGCGGCGGATCCGTGGAGACCTTTGCAGACGCGAGCAACTCACGCAGATGGGCAAGCGCACGTTCTGTCATGTCCGCGTTGCCGATAGTGATCTGGTTGAACACCAAGCCGTCCGCTGCTGCGTACACCAAGTGCCCCAAAGCAATATCGTGCTCGAGACCCGCGCACTCGAGTTCACGCTGAATGCCCGTGACGTACGCCTGGTAGATGGCTTCCACATGCGGCCTCAGCTCGGGTCTGCGTCGTCCCTCCAGAATCAGTTCGTACTGGAATGCCTGGTCTGCGGGATTGTCTTCGACCATGGCGCACAACCCCTCGAAAACCGCATCCAAGTCTCCACTGCCGGGGCGGGTGCTGATCGAGGTGACCGTTCGGTTCAACGAATACCGCAGCGCCTCTTCCAACAACGCGTCACGGCTTCCGAAATGATGATCCACAGAACCGTGCGACATCCCCGCCTCACGCGCGACTGCGCGGTACGTCAAATTTCGCAGTCCCTGGTCTGCCACCACCTGCACGGTCGCTCCCAGTAACGCCAGTCGCCCCTCGCCATACCTGGGCGACGGTCGCTCGCGCGGAGTCTCGGCAACACTCATTCCTGCGCCTGCACTTCCAATATCGAGTCGGTCGAGTCAGCAATGTCCCTTTTGCTGTACGCAAGTATGCCCGTCACTCGAAATCGACCCGGCTTGCCACTTGACCAGTTTAGGTCACATAGTGCAGAGTATGTGCTATCGATCACAACTGGTCATATGACCGGTTCGCTGCCCGGCGGCCGCTCCATCGCAGGCCAAGCCCCCAACCTCTCGCACATCGCTCACTACAGATCACGAGGATTCTCATGACATTCGACACCGACGTCGTCGTTATCGGCGGTGGGTTCGCGGGCATCACCGCCGCCCGCGAACTCACTCAGCGCGGCGTGCGCACGACCGTGCTCGAAGCACGTGGTCGGCTGGGTGGACGCACCTGGACCCGGGACACCGCGTTGGGCAGGGAACTCGACCTCGGCGGTACGTGGGTGCATTGGATTCAGCCGCACGTCTGGGCCGAAATCACCAGGTACGGTCTCGATCTGATTTCCAGTCCGGAACTGGACAACGCGTACTGGCGAGTAGGCGACCGCATCGAAACCGGCAGCGCAGAGCACATGTTGGACCTGCTCGACACGTCCATGACCGCCGTTCTCGCCGAGGCGCGATCGCTTATTCCCCAGCCCCACGACTACTACCCCCTCTCCGACGAGCTGAAAGCACTCGATGCTGTCAGCATCAGAGACAAGATCGAAGACCTCGATCTCGACCCCGTCGGTCGGGCACTTCTCGACGGGATGTGGTCGCTGAACTTCAGCGGCGACCCGTCACGCGGTGCCTACACGCAGGCCCTCCGGTGGTGCGCACTTGCCGGCGGTGACTGGAAGCTCATGTTCGAAGCATGTGCCACATACAAATTCGCTCGCGGAACCAAATCACTACTGGACGCGATCGCATTGGATGCCCAGGGTGCCGACATCCGCCTCGACACCATGGTCACAGCAATCGACGAGACCGGGGACGGCGTCACCGTCACCACGGCCGATGGAACGCAACTACGCGCGGCCAGAGTGATCGTGACGGTTCCACTCAACATCGTGAACTCGATCGCGGTGACTCCCCCGCTGGACAACTCGTTGACGTCGGTCGCCGCCGAAGGGCAAGCATCGACCGGGGTCAAGGTCTGGGTCCGAGTCAAGGGCGAGGTCGGCAGATTCGCCGCGTTGGCCGACAGCGACGCCGTTCTCAACTTCGTTCAGTACGAGTATCCCTTCGAGGGCGACAGCCTCATCGTCGCGTTCGGACCACGCACCGGCCTGATCGATCTGAACGATCCTCGCGCCGTCGAGGCCGAGCTGCGCAAGTGGCGTCCGGACATCGAGGTTGTCGCAGTAGACGCGCACGATTGGGCTGCCGATCCTCTCTCCGGGGAAACCTGGCCCATGCTCGCACCCAACCAGCTCGACGCTGTCGGCGGCGCCGCACGCGACACCACTCGCCGCGTCCGGTTCGCCGGTTCCGACTACGCACGCGGCTGGGCCGGATTCATCGACGGCGCAATCGAATCGGGACTCCACACAGCACGCACCATCCACACCGAACTGAAAGAAGCACTGGCATGAGCTACTGCGCTGAAATCGTCTCCTTCACCGTCGCAGACGACGACGTCGACACTTTCCTCGGACGACGCACCGCCGCAATCCGGGAAGTCAAGGCTGCCCATCCCGCACTGTGGTCGGTTCCGTTGTGTAGCAGGAAGTCCGACGGAACCTGGGTGGACGTATGGATCTACGAGACCCGTGAGGCGGCCGATGCCGCCAATGCCGACGCCGAGAATCTACCCGCCTTCCTTTCGATGGCCGAACTGCTCGGCAACGTCGAACTCGAAGTGACAGACATGCCCGAAGGTGCTGTCAGCCCGCTCTGACCCATTCATCTCACCCACCCACACATCGAGGCCATCATGTCCGCAGAGCCACTCCCCTCCACACCTGTCGCCACCAACTCGCAACCACCCAAAACCCTTCGCTGGTACGACGGCTTCATGCTCGCCCTACCTATCGCGAACGGGCTGTTCATTTCGGTCGGCTATGCCATCGGGGCCATCGGCGCAATTCCCGCCATCGCCATCTGTCTGATCCTCTCGGTCGTCGCCCTGTGCCAGAACAAACTCTTTTCCGAGATGGCATCGATGTTCGGCGACAAGCCCGGTGGTGTGGCGATGTTCGCCGCCGAAGGCTGGAAGCGATACTTCACACCCATCGCGCCGATCGCAGCAGTCGGCTATTGGTGTGGATGGGCGCTGGTCCTCGCGCTTGTCGGGCTCACCATCGGCCAATTGATCACCGCCCAGTGGTTTGCTGGTAACAGTTGGACGCTGTTCACACTCGGAAGTGTTGCGTTCGGTCTGCCGCACTTGATATCTGCCGGCGCTGTGATCGCCTGCACCGCGCTCAATGTGCTCGGAATCCGTGTCGCATTGAGATTCAACCAGGTAATCGGGGTCGCTTTCGTACTCGTTCTGCTCACCCTGGCAATAGGACCTTTTGCATCCGGCCAGTGGTCCAGCGCCAACCTGAGCTCGTACCTCGACGGAAACTGGACCGCATTCGTGGTCTGGATGTACGTGTCCGCCTGGGCGATCTACGGTTCCGAACTGTGCGCCATCTTCGCGCCCGAATACCGCGACACCAGCAAGGACACTTCGCGTGCGCTGACCTCGATCGCTCTCTTCATGGTCGGTGCGTACACCATCGTGCCTCTGGCGACATCCGGTCAGCTGACCGGAGAGGAGTTTGCGAACAACCCGATCACCTACGGCATCGTCAGTATCGGACACATCTCCGGCGGACTGTCCGGTTTGATCACCGTAATCCTGTGCGGCGCACTATTTCTGAGCATGATCTCCTCGTCCGCCGATGCCGGCCGCGCTCTGTACGGGCTGTCGGCGGAAAAGATGTCGATCTCCCAGCTCGATCAGCTCAACAGCCGCGGCGTACCCAGCCGGGCGCTGTGGGCCACCATGGCCGTCAACCTGGCTATCCTCTTGTTCATCGGCAATCCGGTTGCAATCCTCATCGCCAGCAACCTCGGATACATCCTGGCCATCACGCTCGCCGTCATCGCCTTCTTGCTCCTCCGTCGCGACCGGCCGCAGTGGCCGCGCCCGATCGAACTTTCGCGCGCATGGATCCCGATCGCCGTCATCGTCGCAACGTTCAACATCGTGATCCTCGTGGTGGGCGTGCTCAACCCGGGTCTGAGCTACGTGGGTAGCTTCAAGGAGGTGTTTCTCGGCGTAGGACTCCTCCTCGTCGGCGTCGTCCTGTTCGTCTATCGCCGCGTGGTCCAAGACCGCAGTCCTCTGCGGTTGCGCGAACCCTCCGAGGACATGCCCGGCTCCCGAACCATCGCGTGAACAAATCGGCTGGACCGGAATCATTCGATTAATCAGCGCAGCAACCTAGTTCACCGACGATGTCGCGTCCATGGCCTGGCAGCAGCTCATGGACGCGACCGTCGCCACCGACGAAAGAGCACCGATGACCGATGTGACCGTCAACGACACCGACCGCGTCGGCGAATCTCTCGATGCAGGCTGGCAGCTGCCGGCATCTCTGTACTCCGACCCCGCGGTCTACGCCACAGAGAAGAAACGGATTTTCGCCCAGTCGTGGCAGTACGTCGGCAGGGAGAAGGACCTCACTGAGTCTGGTTCGTATCTGACAGCACAACTCGGCGACATCCCGGTGGTCATCGTTCGGGACAAAGACGGGGCGCTACACGGTCACGTGAATGTGTGTCGACACCGCCTGCATCCGGTCGCCGAAGGAGCAGGCTGCTCCGCGCTGCTCCAGTGCCGGTACCACGGCTGGACCTATACCCATGATGGGTCGCTCCGTTCGGCCCCGGGCCTGCAGGACGAGGATGCTTTCGACCGGCAGACTCTGGGTCTGCGGCCCGTCTCGGTAGGCACCATCAACGGATTCGTCTTCGCCAACCCCGACGCCACGGCCGCACCGCTGCGCGAATTCTTGGGTCAGGCCGCCGATCGGCTCGACGAACTTCAGCTGAATTTCGCCGACTGGGACCACGCGGGCACCTTCACCTACGACATTCCCGCCAACTGGAAATTGTTCACCGAGAACGCCCTCGAGTGCTATCACTGCCCACTGGTCCACGAGACGACCTACGCCACAGCGTTCGAAACGGCCAAACAAGACTATCTCACAACCGAATTCGGAAACGCTGCCTTCCAGATCGCTCCAGTCACCGAAATGACCGAACAGCTCGCCGACGCGACCGACCTCGACGGATTCCGGATGCTCTACCTGTGGCCGGTCAGCATCATGTCGGTCGACGACTTCGTCGGAATGGTGGCGCGCACAGTGCCTGTGGGATCTCACTCGAGCCGTTTCGTCGTGGACGCCTTCGTCAAACCGGGTACGGACCCGGACGCCTTGGCGAAATGGCTCGACATCTACGACAAAACCTTCGACGAGGACAAAACGGTCGTCACAGCGCAGCAGGCCGGCTACGACTCCGGAGCGGTCACCCAAGGCCGATTGATG
This sequence comes from Rhodococcus sp. NPDC078407, assembly GCF_044542515.1. Taxonomy (NCBI): domain Bacteria; kingdom Bacillati; phylum Actinomycetota; class Actinomycetes; order Mycobacteriales; family Nocardiaceae; genus Rhodococcus; species Rhodococcus sp. NPDC078407. The sequence goes on from NZ_JBITUQ010000022.1 coordinate 66,154, forward strand.
AGGAACTGCGAGTCGACCATCTCGATGTTCCAACGCCGAACCTGGGACGCGCTCAACAGCACCGACGTCGAGTCCATCAGCACATGGCCGATCGTCCATCCGACTGCGCAGAGCGTGCCTGACGCCGGACAAGCGCCGCGTGGCACTCAGTGGGAGGCCGAGCTTCTCGTGGACTCGATCACCGATGTAGCCGAAGGCATTGTTTCGGTGCAATTCTCGGCCCCAAACGGGGTCGAGCTACCCAGCTGGAAAGCGGGTGCGCACATCGACCTGTGTCTCACCGACGAACTCGTTCGCCAATACTCGTTGTGCGGGTCGCCGTCCGAGCTGACGTGGACGGTCTCGGTGCTGCGTGAGCCGGCCTCGCGTGGCGGATCAGCGCTTGTGCACGACAAGCTCATGGCCGGTCAGACCATCCGAGTTCGTGGTCCCCGCAATCACTTCCACATTCCCGACGCGCCGTCGTACCGACTCGTCGCCGGCGGAATAGGCATCACTCCCATCTTGCCCATGATCGAAGAACTCGAACGCCGCAGAGCCTCATGGACTTTGCTGTACGGCGGGCGCTCGGCAGCGTCGATGGCTTTCCTCGACCGTCTCGCATCCTACGGCGACAAGGTCGTGATCCGGCCGCAGGACCAGTACGGACATCTCGACCTGGCAGGCTTCCTCACCGGGGCCGACGACGACACGGCAGTACTGGCGTGCGGACCCGGAGCGTTGCTCGACGCATTGCAGTCCACCTGCGACGACCACCGGCTGACCTTGCACACCGAACGCTTCGCTCCGAAAACACTCACCGCAGATGTCGACACCGGCTTCGATGTGGTGCTCGCCCGTTCCGGCACGACTGTGCACGTCGACAAGGATCGCTCGATCCTCGACGTCGTCAACGAACACGGAGCAGGCGTCTTGTCATCGTGCCGACAGGGCACCTGCGGAACCTGCGAGACTGCGGTCGTCGGCGGGCAGCCCGATCACCGGGACAGTGTGTTGACCGCCGACGAGCAGGCGCAGGGAAGATCCATGATGATCTGCGTCTCGAGGTGCAGATCGACAGTTCTCACCCTGGACCTGTAACCAGTCGACGCGGCGCACCGGTTCTGTCTTGTGCGCGGTCCGCCCGAACCCGTTAGGAGGCCGACTCGCTCAGCGAACGTAAACGGCCGTGGGTTGCCCTTCGATCACGTGCACCCGTACCGGCGTATCGAAAACGTCGGTGAGCACATCGTCCTGCATCATGTCCTCAGCGGTTCCCGAAGTGACAATGACGCCGTCGCGCAGGGCAATGATGCGATCGGAGTAGGCGGCCGCAAAATTGATGTCGTGCACGATCAGGACGATCGTCTTGCCGAGTTCGTCCGCAGCTCTGCGCAATTGTCGCATCATCAGAACAGAGTGCTTCATGTCGAGATTGTTCAACGGCTCGTCCAGCAGGACGTACTTCGTGTCCTGTGCCAAAACCATCGCCACGAAGGCACGTTGGCGCTGACCTCCGGACAACTGATCGAGAAATCGGTCGGCAAGCGGGCCCAGGTTGAGGAATTCCAATGCTTGGTCGACGTATTCGATGTCGTCCGGCCCGAGCCGTCCCTTCGAATGCGGAAATCGTCCGAACCCGACGAGCTCGCGTACGGTCAAGCGCGCCGTGATGTGGTTTTCCTGCCGCAGGATCGACAGGTGTTTGGCCAGGTCTGCAGATTTGGTGGTACGGACGTCGCGGCCACCGACGGTGACAACTCCCGTCGTCGGGTCGAGCAGTCGACCTATCACGGTGAGCAGAGTGGACTTTCCCGCGCCGTTGGGGCCGACCAGTGCCGTGATTCCGCCATCGGCGATGGTGCCGGTCACCGGCCCCAGGACAGTATGGTCCCGATACGACTTGGTGACATCTCGAAAATCGATCACAGTGTGCCTTTACGAAGAATCATGCCGATGAACAGAATGCCGCCCACGAATTCGATGATGACGGTGAGGAATCCACCTGCGTAGAAGATGTGCTGCATGACGAATTGCCCCAGCACCAGGGTCAGCATGCCGAGCAGGAAAGCCATGGGCAACACGAAGACGTGTCGGTAGCTGCCTGCGAGCTGGTAGGCCAGTGTGGCAACGACGAACCCGAAGAACGTCATGGGTCCGACCAGGGCGGTCGAAAAGGCGACGAGAAGCGCAATGAGTACCAGCATCATCGTGAGCTCACGCTTGTACGAGACGCCGAGACCCATCGCTGCCTCGCGACCCAGAAGTAGCGCGTCGAGATGGTGACGCCGCTTCCACAGGATCACCCCGGCGAAGAGGCAGACCGCGAAGGCCAGAGGAAGATAGTCCCCTTTCACCGCGCTGAGCCGACCGAACAGTTTCACCGACAACATGTCGTATTCGGTCGGCGACAGCAACCTCTGCAGAAAGGTCGACATGGAATCGAAGGCCAGGCCGATCACCACGCCGACCAGAAGCATCAGGAACAGGCTGCCGAGTTTGCCCGAGAACATCCACCGGTACAGGATCGTCGCGAGCGCGACCATCAGCGCCGTCTGTGCCAACAACTTCGGAATTCCCTCGGTGTTGGCGATAGCTGTGCCACCGAAGAAGAACACGGTCAGCGTTTGCATCAACACGTAGAGGGAATCGAACCCGATGATCGAGGGCGTGAGTATTCGGTTGTTGGTCACGGTATGGAAAACGACGGTGCCCAGGCCGTGGGTGAATGCAGCAACGGCCATGGCTCCCAACATGTTCAACCGCCGAGGAAAGGCGAACGCGAAGGATCCGCGGACGAATAGGAACAAAAAGCACACCACGGCGATGGCGAGGACGACCGACAGTAGAACGAGCCGCACCGTCGGCGTGAACCGCGGGCGGTTCTTGCCGTAGGCCGGCGGACCCATCGGTCGCAATCCTCTGCGCCCCTCAAGCACTGACATGGCGACGCTGCCTCACTATGAGAGTGATGAACACGATGGCCCCGACGACTCCGAGAACCACCGAAGCGGGTATTTCCATCGGTGCCACCACCACGCGGCCGACGAGGTCGCAGGCCAGCAGCAATCCGGCACCCACCAGTGCCACCCACGGCAGATTCTTGTGCACATCGTCCCCGAGCAACATCGACACCAGATTGGGCACGATCAGGCCGAGAAACGGAATGAAGCCGACGACCACCGTCGTGACTCCCGTCGCCACGGCGACCATGATGACTCCGATGAACACGATCTGCTCGTACCGAAGCCCCACATTGGTGGCCAAATCCTTTCCGAGCCCGGCGACGGTGAACCTGTTGGCCAGCACGAACGCCAATATCGCGATGATGAGCACCGCCCACAGCGGCTCGTAGAAGCCCCGTACGACACTGCTGAAGCCACCGGACCGCCATGTCGACATCGACTGCAGGAGATCGAAAGTCCCTGCCAAGAATGTGGTGACGGCACTGACGACGGCACCGAGCATGATGCCTACCAGCGGCACGATCAGCGTCGACCGCACCGAGAGCCTGCGAAGCACAGCGATGAAGATGATGGTTCCCAACAAGGCGAATACGGTGGCGATGATCATCTTCGCCATAGGATCGGCCTCCGGAAGAACGATCAGAGTGAACAGCACACCGAGCCCGGCCCATTGAGCAGTTCCCGCCGTGGTGGGCTCGACGAATTTGTTCTGGGTGACCATCTGCATGATGACGCCAGAGACACTCATCGCCATCGCAGCGAAAATGAGCGCCAACGTCCTCGGCACTCTCGAGATCAGGAACATCTCGCGCGCGTGCGCGTCGTTCAGCAACGTCTCCACAGTGATGTCGTAGCCGCCGACGAAAAGAGACGCGATGGCCAGAACGAGGACTGTCGCCACTATGACCGGAAGCAGAACTGCATTCTTCATGGGTGCGACGCGACGTCCGGAGCGACGGTATTCGCAGGTGACTCAGGACGCATTCGCGAATGCGTCCGAGATCGACGAAAACGCCTGCGTGTACGCTTGAATGCTCTCACGGGTGTAGAAGAACGGATCGAGATAGACGATCTGGTTCTCGGTCGTGAACGTTGTGTTGGCGAAGGCTTCTTGCGCATCGAAGACAACCTTGGCCGGTGCTGCCCCGGGCTCGCCTGCCGCCGCGTCCCGATCCAGCACGATCGCCCAGTCGGGGTTCGCCTGCGCGACGGTTTCGGGGGCCAACCCCGAATCCCCGTGCACGTCACCGGCTTCGCCTGCGAATACGTCCTCCAGGGTGAGCGGCTCGAGCAGTCGCCCGATCCGTTGCGCTCCGTTGTCGATTTTTCCGCCACTGACATTCGCCAGGAACACAGTTTCACCGTTGGTCCGGGCCGCAGCGTCGGATGAGGCCGCATCCAGATCGGCGATGATGCGCGACGCTTGCTCCTGCTTGCCGAATATGTCTCCAAGAGCTGATGTTTGCGCCTTCAGCGATTCGACGTAGCCCTCATCGGTGGGTGAAATATCGATTGTCGGAGCAATACGGCCCAGCTCGTCCGTATATTCCTGGAACCGATAGCCACCGATGATGAGATCCGGCGCAGCCTCGCTGACCAGTTCGAGATTCGGCTCGCGGTGTGTTCCGATGTCGAGAATCTGCTCGTTGTCGATCCATTCCTCGAAGCCCTCGTACGGCATGATCGGCTTCGGAAGCGCGACCGGCTCCACGCCGAACGCCTTCAGAGTTTCGAAGGATGTGTTGTCCAGTGCCACCACTCGCTGGGGGTTCGCGGGCACCTGGACTGCACCGTCGGCGGTGTCGACAGTAATCGTGTCGCCGGACCCCTCGGCCGTGGTTGTGTCGGTACTGCACGCGCCGAAAACAAGCATCGACGCCGCTGCGGCCGCGATGATCAGACTGGGTATGCGGATGGTCTTCACGAGTGGTCACTCCAGGGATTGTCTTTACCGGAACATTGGTTGACACCTAAAGTAAACGATAAGGTAAGGCTACGCGAAGTCGACCGGTGTGGGATCGGTCACCAGACGCGGCGCTCATGAGCCGGCCACAATGCCTGTCGATTCGATCGTCCGATCACCCGTTGTCACCGGCGCATCTCGCCCGGCGATCCATCCGCACAGCGCTAGCGCGATCATGACCACGAGCAGAGCGAGGAGGGGTGCCGTCCACGAGCCGGTCGAACTGTGGATCGCACCCGCCGCCAGGGGTCCCGCTGCGGAAACGACGTAGCCGATCGATTGCGCCATGGCGGACAGGCTCGTTGCCGTCGATGTGTTGGGGGCGCGCAGATTCATCAACGTCAGCGCGAGCGAAAGTTGGCCGCCCTGACCGAGTCCGAGAAGGATCGCCCACACGATCGCCAATTCGAAACTGCCGGCCAGTACGCCGATCAAACCGGCGACGGAGAGTGCGACGACTGCAATCGCCAGACCGCTCTGTCGACGGAGTCGGGCGGCGAGGACGGGGACGGTGAGCGCCGTGACGATGCTCGACACCGACAGTGCAGTCAGTAGCAATCCCGCACTCTCGGCGGCCAGTCCACGGTCTCGGTATATCGTGGGGAGCCACGCAATCATCGAATACGCCAGCAGCGACTGCACTCCCATGAATCCGGTGACGGCCCAGGCAACGGGTGATCGCAGAACACCGGCCTGCCACTGAGGCGCGGACGGGGCCGACGTGCTGGTCGCGCGCGAGACGCGGCGATAACGCAGTGCCAGTACGGCCATGGCCACCACCGCAAGGACGGACGGAATCGCCCATGCTGCGAGAGTCGTTCGCCAACTGTGGAATACGGCAGCATCGAGCGGGACGGTGGCACCGGAGGCAATGCCCGCACTGGCACTGACCAATGCGGTGAACAAGCCCGTCATCAGCCCGATTCGATGCGGAAAGAGTAAGCGAATCAGTACCGGACCGAGGACGTTGGCAACCGCGATACCCATTCCGGCCAGCAGAGTTCCGAAGACGAGTACCGACCACCAGGGCGCGCCCCGCAGTACGGTACCGACGACCACCAGCAACAGGCACCCCACCAGCACGGCGGGTACCGACCATCGCCGTACTGCGCGAGTGGCGGCGACGGCGAACACACCCAGGCACAGGACCGGGCCGGTGGTCAGCAACGCAGCCGAACCGGAACCGAGGTCGTAGGTCAGTCGAATCTCGGTGAGGACTGCCGACGCGCTCCCGAACACCAGACGCAGATCGAAGGCCAGCAAGACGATCGCAACCACAGCAACACCCGGTCCGACGACGGACAGCGCCGTTCGGGCGGGCGCGGCAGGTGAGGTGTCCGGCTGTCGTGGTGAGTCCATGTCGGCCACCGATGCTCCCGTCCCAGAAATGTGATCGAACGAGGTCGACCATCGCAGTCGAGCCCTGACAATTCAACAGCGCCTGCCTCGAAGCACAGTATGGTCGGAGGATGACTGTGCGAGCGAGTGTGGTGGTCACGGGAACCGAGGTTCTGGCCGGCCGGGTCACCGACCGAAACGGCCCCTGGGTCGCCCAACAACTCCTGGAACTCGGCGTCGACGTCGCACACATCACCATCTGCGGCGACCGACCCGATGATCTGACGGCACAACTACGATTTCTCGCCGATCAACGCCTCGATCTGATCGTCACCACCGGTGGCCTGGGGCCGACCGCGGACGATCTCACCGTGGCAACCGTCGCGGCTCTGTACGGCCGCGAGCTGAGCCTCGACGTCCAACTCGAAAAACAAATCTCCGAGATCGTCGAGCGCTGGCGAAGCCGAATGAGCTCGGCTGTCGACTCGGAACCGTTGAAAGCGGGAATTCGTAAGCAGGCGATGGTTCCGGAAGGTGCACAGTCCATTTCACCGACCGGCACTGCCCCCGGCGTGGCGATTGCGGCAACCGAGTCCGGAATGCTGCCGGCCATTCTGATACTGCCAGGCCCGCCTCGCGAACTGCAGGCGATGTGGCCGCAGGCTCTGGACAGCGCTCCCGTTGCTCAAGTTCTGACGCGACGTGCGCAGATCCGTCAGGACACCATTCGCGGGTATCGACTCTCCGAGGCAGACCTTGCTGCCACGTTGCGGACGGCAGAAGACGAAATTCATGGGTTCGAACACTTGGAGATCACCACCTGCCTCAGTCTCGGAGAACTGGAAATGGTGACTCGCTACGAGAAAACCGCGGCCCCCACATACTTCGATCTCGTGGATCTCATTCAGAAACACCATGGCGCGCATGTTTTCTCGACCGACGGTTCCACCATCGACGACATCGTGGCGGACCGCCTGTCCGGCAGAAGAATTGCCACCGCAGAATCGTGCACCGGAGGCATGATCGCCGCCCGCCTCACCGACCGCTCCGGCTCGTCGGCCTACGTCATCGGTGCAGTTGTGTCGTACGCGAACGAGGCGAAGACGGGCCTACTCGACGTTCCCGCCGACACCATCGAGCAACACGGAGCCGTCAGCGAGACGGTTGCGGCCCTGATGGCAGAAGGAGCCATCGAACGACTGGGCGTCGACATCGCGGTATCCACCAGCGGAGTCGCCGGCCCAGGAGGTGGCACCGAACTCAAACCGGTCGGCACCGTCTGCTTCGCGATTGCCGTCGTCGATCGACCCACGGTCACCCGAACCCTCCATCTCCCGGGCGATCGGGCGAGTGTGCGTGCGCTGTCCACGACCGCAGCGATGCACATGCTCGCCGACGCGTTGACCCCGGACCGATGACCGATGGCACTGACCCGGTAGCAGCTCGCCGACGATCTCCCAAAGGGGTCGCCCGCAGATCGGCCATCCTGGAAGCCGCGCTGAAGGCCTACGCGACGAGCGACCGACTCGGTCCGCGCCTACGAGACATCGCCGACGCAGCCGGGGTGACCGAAGCGGGCGTCCTCCACCACTTCGGATCGAAGGACGAGCTGTTCGTCGCGATTCTTCGTCGCCGTGACGAGGCCGCTGCGTCGCTGCACGATCTCGGTACTGCTGACGGCCAGAATGCCTACCTGGCCGAGACGACCAGGACTCCCGGATTGACGAAGTTGTTTGTCGATATGTCCGCTGCGGCAGCAGATCCCACCCACCCCGCGCACGCTTTCATGGCGGAGCACCGCGCCGCTGTCGTCACTGTGATCTCTCGCCTTGCACCCGATGCCGATGTCGACGCCGTCGAATCCCTCGCCGCACTCGCCGAGGGGTTGCAGTTGCAGTGGATCGCAGATCCCAGCATCGACGTGGCGGGGCGCATGCGTCGGCTCACCACCCTGCTGCTCGGTCTGGACCGGTAGCGCCCGGCCTTCACACAGGGCTGACATCCCTGCCGGATCACTAAACCTTGCAGTACTCAGTTTTGATGCTACCGTTAGGCGAAGTAAGGGTCCGTGGTTCCGCTACCCATCTCCCGTTGTTCGACGGGGACACTACTCGCCAAGGAGTTCATATGGTGCACAACACTGTTCGACGAGTCTCGACCATTCTGGCACTGACTGCAGCGGCGGCAACCTCGGTTGCCGTTGGCACCGGATCGGCCGCTCCGCTTCCGACACCGCTGACTCTCGAGACGTACAGCCTGCCTCAGGCGGGCTTCTGTGCCGCCAAGATCGACGTGTCGGTCCAACCCGGTGCAGAAGCGAACAGCTACGTGATCGTCGGACCGGACGTGCAGTACCTCGGCATCGGCCCGTGCAACCTCTCGGCCACGCTCAGCTGGAAGGAACTGGCCACCGGAAGAACAGGTTCGGACGACATCCCTGTCACCAGCGGACTGGTGAACTACGGCCTGAAGACCTTTTCGGGACACGGAGCCGTCGAGTACACGCTCACCACCAACGGGCCACACACCACCGACAGGACGACGGGTACGGTCCAGATTCCCTGAGAAAGGATCGGACATGCCGAGCAGCAGGAGGCACCAGTGAACAGAATCGGAACGGTTTCAGTCCTCGGAACAACCGGCCTGATCGCGCTGACCGGATGTACCACCGCGAAGACGGGACCGTCCGAGGCCGCGTCGACCGCCGACATCGACTGCGCAACAGTCTGATCCGGGCGCGCCCGCCGATGGAGGTACGACAGGCAGTGGAGAGTCGACGGGCGAAGACAACCCGGGCAGTTCGGTCGACAGCGTGAACGCGCCCTGCACCGCGGCGGAGATCACGCCCACTCTCGGGGACATCTCGCCGAGCAATGTTCAGATCACGGTTCCTTTGCGCTACACCAACTCCGGGTCCGTGCCGTGCACCGTCACCACTTGCCTGACCACCGCTCCCGGGGATACCACGGTGATGACACTTCCCTTCCCCGCCACCGTCGGCGTGCAGCGTCAAGACGGTGCCACGCGTCCCGCGAGTTACATCGGTGCGTTCAGCGGACCCGTCGACTGATATCGAAACGCCGGCCGGGTGTAGTTCTACGGTCGGCGGGGCACTCCCACAAGGTCCATCCACAGGCGGCCCTCCGCCTCGACCCACAGGAGATTCCATGACGATGCCGAGCGATGCCAGCGAAGCCGTACCGTCCCACGGCAGTAACGACGGCCCCCGGGAACACACCTCCGAGGCCGACGCAGTCGAGGGTGCTCACGTGGACGAGGAGAATGTGCCGCACCCGCCGACAGAAGAGGATCCGAAGAGCTGATCCGTCGAACCGGTGAGATCGACGTCCACTGAAAGACGTGGACGTCGTCCTCGGACGGTGAACACACCGAAATTCACTGGACGCTGCTGAGAAGATCATCGCTGTGATCGCATCCCCGTCCGCCCTGCAGTTTCGCCGCTTGGCACAGTCGTCGCCGTGGCGTTGGACAACCGTCGAGTTCGAGTTCGTGCCCGCTCGTCATACGTCGCCGGTACACGCATGGATTCGCCGTCCCGGGTCCCTGCGAGTGGAAACGAGTGCCGGCAAGATCGTCGAATCGATCTGCGCAGAAGCCCCTTTCGCGGGAACGATGACCGTGTACTCGAACGGGGACGGCCCCCAGCCGAGTGCGAGGTGGCCGTCGAATACGAGTCCGGTACTGGACGAAGAAGGGCTGGTGTCCGAGCTGCCGTCGGCAACCGATTCGTGGCTGGTTGACTGGGACGATCCGTTTTACGAGAACTATCAGTGGACTGCGATGCTCAATCCCATCGAGCTCACGCGTTCGGCGCACGATCGTTCGTCCACGGTGATGAGCACCGAGATATCCGGGGTGACGGTCGTCGAGCATGGTGGTCGCCGCGCCTGGGAGGCAACAGTGCGCACCACCGAGGACTACGGCGCTCGGTGTGAATGCTGCCCACTGCTCAGTGGGCACTTCGACTTCGAGGTCGATCACTGGGTCCCGGGGCCGCCGGTCACCGTCAGACTCGACGTTCAGACCGGGATCTGTGTCTACGTCGGACCCACCACCGACGACCCGGCCGAGGACACCGATATCGACGTCACGATCCTCGCCGTCGACGAAACAATGGGTGACAGCCTGTTCCTACGAAGTGGCCGACAGTAAGTGACGACCGACGTTCGAGGACGTCGTGACGCCCGACATCATCGATCGGCACCCATACCCTAGGCCGGCGATATGGAGTCGACCAGTCGATCGATCACAGCCCGTGCGACCTCCGGCGATGGAGTGTGCGTGAGCAGTCCCTCCACGACGAACGTCCCGATGCGCAGCATGGCATCGGCCTCGGATCCGTAAAGGCCTGCCTTCTCGATGTCGGCGACGAACAACGATTCGGCGAAGTGGTGGAAACCGTTGTGCCATTCTGCAATTGCTGCTGACGAGGCAACACGGTCGTGCACCGTCGACACCAGAGGGCCAACACTGTGCAGCCGCTCCACCAGCCAGATCAGACGCTCGGCCAGCGGTCGATCCGCGACAGTCGGGTAATCCGCCGCGTCCTCGGCTGCAATGGCGGTCAGTACCGCGACCAGGATGTCGTCCTTGTCATCGAAGTACCAGTACACCGTGTTCGGGGTGATTCCGACGGCTTTCGCCAATCGGCTGATCGATGCACGATCGAAACCGTCGGACACGAACATCTCACGGGCGGCCGCGACGATGTCGTCGCGCTTGCTCTCCCTGTCGTGCAGTCCGCGATTCCTGGGCATGTGCTCAGTTTATCTTGAATGCCATTCAAGACACTGCTACCGTTCTTGATGACCGTTCAAGAGAAGGAGAACTGGCAGATGTCGAACACCGGACGTACAGCCCTGATCACCGGCGCATCGGCGGGAATCGGCGCTGCCTTCGCCCGCCACCTCGCCGCCGAAGGACACGACCTCGTTCTCGTTGCCCGTCGCGAGGATCGCTTGACCGCCCTGGCAGACGAGCTCGCCACCCGGCACCGAGTGCGGTGCGACGTGGTGGCGGCAGACCTGGCCGACAGACAGGCACCACGCGCGATCATGGAACGCACGGGGTCCCTGGGTCTGGACATCGACATTCTGATCAACAACGCGGGGATGTCGGGAAATTCGACGTTCGCGGACGCACCCTTCGAATCGCTGGCCGCGGAGATACAGGTGATGGTCACCGCAGTGACCGAACTTGCTCACCTCACGGTGCCCGGCATGAAGGCGCGAGGATACGGCCGCATCGTCAATCTCTCGTCGTTGGCGGCTCTGCTTCCACCCGCGGCCAGCCTGCTGTACACCGGCATCAAATCCTACGTACTGGACATGTCGCAATCACTGGACATGGAGTTGCGTCCGCACGGTATCCATGTGACAGCTCTCTGCCCGGGTTTCACCCACAGCGAGTTCCACGACGTCATGGGGACCAGGGAAGCTGCGGTTTCGAAACTTCCGGCGATGCTGTGGCAGAACCCCGAGGACGTCGTTCGCGAAGGATGGCGCGCGGTCGAGAACGGCACACCGGTGTGCGTGCCCGGACTGGTCAACAAAGTGACTGCTGTTGCGGCCAAGCCGATTCCAACTCGTATCGGGTACTACCTCGGCAGAACGTTCAATCCCTTCAAGTAACGAATTTCGATCCATACGGTCTTTGCCGAACAGAGGAACAATCGCATGATCGCCGACGATCACACCGGTTTCAGCCGTACCGAGACGTCATTCGACTCGATCGGAGTTCGCTGCGCTGCTACGGTCTTTCGGCCACGTAGCCCGGCCTCCGACGCGCTGCCGGTCATTGTCATGGCCCACGGGTTCGGCAGTCCCCGGGCCATGCGCCTGTACGCCTACGCGGAGCGTTTCGTCGCGGCCGGTTACGTGGTGTGCGTCTTCGACTACCGATTCTTCGGGGACAGCGAGGGCGAACCGCGCCAGCTGCTGGACGTGAGCGCGCAGCTCGTCGACTGGAGAAACGCTGTCGACTTCGCCCGCTCGCTGGACGGCGTCGACGAGAACCGAATTGTCGCGTGGGGGACATCTTTTGCCGGTGGCCACGTACTGACCCTGGCGGGCAGCGGCATCGGGTTTGCCGCGGTCATCGCCCAGGTGCCCCACATCGACGGCCTTGCTGCCGTCCGCGCGACCGGATTGAGACAAGCCGTGCGGCTGGCACCGGCTGCCCTCTCCGACAGCATCCGCGCTGTCCTGGGACGATCGCCTCGCTACGTCGACAGCATCGGACTGCCCGGCTCACGCGCTGTGATGGTCACCCCCGATGCAATGAAGGGGCGCGACCGTCTCGTTCTCGAGTCCGGGCTGTCCGACGGCGACTACCCCGAAACCGTTGCTGCACGAATACTTCTGAAGATCTGGCGCTACTCCCCCGGCAGAACGATGTCGAGGATCGACTGCCCCACTCTGGTGCAGATTGCGTCCGAGGATTCGGTGACCCCGGCGTCCGTCGCCCAACGCGCCGCAGCCAAAGTTCGCGGAGCCACGGTCCGAACCTATGTGGGCGGTCATTTCGACCCATACGTGGAGCCGCTGTTCTCCTCGGTGATCCGCGATCAACTGGCGTTCCTCGCCGAGTGCGTGCCGCTGCAGGTACGCACTGCCCCCTCCGCCTGACCGCGCGTACGATGCACCCCGTAGTTCCAGGATTGGATCACCATGACGGACGGCTCGATGAGCTCTGAACTATGGCTGCTACGAACGTGTTTCGGCGAGAATGACGACACGACGTGGATGGCTTTGACGGAGTCGGCCCGCAGTACACGATCGTCGGTGACGGGTGCCGGCCTGGTCGTTTCCTCGGACCGGCAGCGTGCCGGTGACGCGATCCGAGCCAGCCTGCGCTGGCGCTCGGACATGGCCCGAGACGGTGTCGGTGGGTAGACACCGGAAAATGCCGGTAGAACGTGGGCCCACCGACAGACCGGTTGGTCCACGGACGCCTGACCGGACACCTGACCCGTTGCTGCGGACCGGGGTTGTGGTTCAGACACTGTTGTTCGGCCTTCTCGGCGTCTCGACCACGTTCACACAGGACGGTCCCACCGAAGGATTCGGCACCGTGCTGACCTACGCCGTGTGTGTCAGCACGATCCCCGTTGCACGAATCATGAGCAGAGCCGAATTCGGGATGGATCGGTGGTCCCGCCGCGCACCGGTCAACAATTGGTTCGTCGTGTATTGCGAACTCGGGGTCACCGCTGTGACGGCTACCTACTCCGATCCGCTTGCAGCGCTCCATGGTTCGATGCTTCTGGCATTGGTGGGTTCTTACGCTGCGCACTTCGCTCGGCCGACAGTGCTCTGGTTCCATGTCGTCTGGAGCACGGTCTATGTACTCGTACTCGGGTCGTCGGCACTGTCGACAACCTCGACTGACACCGTATCGGTCGTCCTCCGAGTCGTGGTGGCCGTCATGGTGATCAACGGTGCCGTCACACTGCTCTCGGCGTTCTCACGGGCGGTGTTGCGGTCCTCCCGAATTCACCTGTCCGACGCGATGACCGACCCTTTGACCGGAGTACTGAATCGGCGGGGACTCGAAGCCAGGGCAGCCGGTACCGCCGACGGCCACCCGGCTTTGCTTCTGATCGATATCGACCACTTCAAAACCGTCAACGACAACCACGGACACTCCGCGGGTGACGTCGCGTTGAGGCTGACGGCGATGAGATTGACCATGAGCGCCGGCCGGCACGCGACGGTCTCACGGCTGGGCGGCGACGAATTCGTCGTGCTCGTTCCGGATCCGACGCCGACACTCGGCGAATTCGCCGAGCGACTGCGACGAGCCGTCCACAGCGCCGGAGACGACATACCGATCACCGTCAGCATCGGGGCCGCTCTGCCGCAGGTGGGTCCGGGCTCCGCCCTCGACCTGTTCCACCGAACACTCGCCGCCGCCGACGAGGCTCTGTATCGCGCGAAACGCAACGGCCGCAACAGCGTCGCGCTTGCGCGTCCGCCGATCGACATCGTCCCCTGACGACGGCGCGCACCCATCTGATCCCTCCGGGTTTCGCGACAACGAAGGCGGGAACCCGTTCGTATGCCGCCCAACTCGCTCTGGCTCGACCGACCCGCCCACCGGCCCTACCGCGCGATCGATTTCGCACGGAAATACGACACCGTCGTCATCGGTGCCGGACTCACAGGTTTGATCACCGCACTGCTGTTCGCGCGAGCCGGCGACCGCGTCGCGGTGCTCGAAGCACGCACCATCGGTGCTGTGACAACGGGCAATACGACGGCCAAGATCAGTGTTCTTCAGGGTACGAAACTGTCGTCGATAGCGTCGAAACATTCGCAGCAGCAGGTGCGTCGGTACGTGCAAGGCAATACTGCCGGGCAGCAATGGCTGCTCGAATACTGCGCACAGCGAGATATCGCCGTCCAACGCGAAACGGCGTACACCTACGCCACGACCAAGTCCGGTCTCACCGCCGTTCGCGACGAACTGCGCGTCGCACTCGGTGCCGGGCTGAACGCGTCGTACGGCACCGACACCGAACTCCCCTTCGAGGTCGCCGGTGCCGTGTCCGTACCGGACCAAGCCCAGTTCGATCCGATGGACGCCGTCATCGCCCTCGCCGAGGATGCCTCGAGTGCAGGAGCCGACATCACCGAAGGGATTCGGGCTCTGGGGGTGAGACGACGAATCCGCCACGTCGAGGTCGAGACGGAGCAGGGTTCACTCCGCGGATCGCGAATCGTGTTGGCCACCGGAACACCCATTCTCGACCGTGGTGCGTTCTTCGCGCGAATGGAACCGATGCGTTCCTATGCCGCCGCGTACGAGATCGATGGCGACGTCCCCCGCGGGATGTACCTGTCGGCCGACTCCCCCAGCCGATCGATTCGGTACGCGCCGACACCGAACGGCGATCTACTGCTCGTCGGTGGCAACGACCACGTCGTCGGCCGCGAGTCCTCCCCGCAGGCTCAGGTGAACGACCTCGACGAATGGACCGCGACATACTTCCCCGGAGCTCGACGGCAACACAGGTGGTCCGCGCAGGACTACGGATCGATCGACGCGTTGCCCTACGCCGGACCACTACTGCCCGGTGACGACCGCATCTGGGTTGCTACCGGCTACGACAAATGGGGAATGACCAACGCCGCGGCATCGGCACTCGTCCTCGCCCAACGGGCATTCGGTGGTCGAACCGACTGGGCCGGCGCGTACGACAGTTGGAATCTTCGCCAACTCACCGGCATCGTCGACGCGATCCGCATCAATGTCAACGTCGGACTCAACATGACCAAGGGATGGGCAAAGCCGGTCACCCTGGGTACGAAAGCGCCACTGGCCGAGGGGCAAGGCCACGTGGAGCCCGGCATCACACCCAAGGCTGTCTGCACCGTCGACGGTGTCACCCACCGAGTGTCGGCGGTGTGCCCGCACCTCGGCGGGATCGTGGCCTGGAACGACGCCGAAAAGTCCTGGGACTGCCCGTTGCACGGCTCTCGATTCGCAGCCGACGGCTCGGTGCTGGAAGGTCCGGTCACGTCGGGCCTGACACCACACCCCTGAGCGCTGTCCTACGTGGGCTGGGAGGTACCGCAGGATTCGGTCAGCGTGGAGCCAGTCCGGTTTCCACATCCTTCTGAGTATCGGCCAGGAAGGCATCGAACTCGTCGCCGATCATGAAGGTCGTCGTGAACTTGCTGCGCACCGCTGTTTGCTTCCAGGTGGGTGTCTGCACCATGGTGCCCAGCGCCTTCTGCCAAAACTCGACGGCCTCGACAGGCATGTCCCGTGGCCCGTAGATTCCCCGCCAATTGGCCAGTGTCACATCCAATCCCAGTTCCTTCGCCGTCGGGACCCCGACACCGGGGATCCTGTCAACGGCGAGAACGCCGATCCCCGTGAGGTTCCCGGCCGACAGTTCGTCGACGAATTCGCTGACGCCACCGATGGCCACGTCGATCTCGCCGCCGAGAAGTGCCGCGCTCTGTGCGCGGCCACCTTCCTGGGTGACGTAGCGGACCGCGGACGGGTCACCGCCGGCCGCCGAGACCAGGAGGCCGAAGGGCAACTCGTCGTCGTAGGCCGCGCCGACCACCACATTCGATGGGTCCGACGCTATCGCCGCGAGAACTGCGCGGAGGTCGGGAAAAGGACCACCCGGACGCGTCACGACGACGTAGTACTCGCTCATCAGGCGGGCAATCATCGTGACGTCGTCGTAGCCGTGTTCGGACACTCCGCTGACCTGATTCACCATCATCGACAACGACGTCACCGCAAGCTGATCGCTCGCGCCGCGATGGTCGTCGACCATCGTCGCAAGATAGTCGGCTCCGCTACCGCCGGGTCGATTCTGCACCGGGAGAGCTGTTTCGACGATCTTTTCCTTCTGGAGGGCGTCGACGACCGACCGGATGGTGAGGTCGAAGCCACTGCCAGAATCTGCTCCGGCCGTCATCGTGACCGGGCCGTCGGGATAGGGCACCGATTCTGGAGCTGATGCGGTATCGGAGTCGGTACATCCGGTCAGCAGAAGGGCGGTAGCAATCACCACGCCGAGTACGGATTTGTTCATCGAGTGATGCGACTCCTAGGTCGACGTGATCGGATTCGACTGCTGTCCATTATCTCTGGCGTTCACTCGGTCGATCTGGCGTGCTCTGGCCCAACCTTAGGACGTGCGGTTACCTGGCGAGGCACATTGACCTTCGGGGAGCTGCGTTTTTCCACGCAAATGCCAGTACGCGAATTACCCGTCGCAGTGTCGCGCAGTCACTTACAGTTGCCCGGTGTCGAGCTGGATACTGGGTTTGATCGTCGTCCTCGTCGTGGTTGTGGCCGTGACGGCGAAACTTGCTGCGCGTACCCGGGCACCGGACCCCGGTTGGTTCATCGACAGCACTCGGGCGGCCGGTGCGCTGACGGTCATCGGCACGATGTTCTCCGTCCTGTTGGCCTTCACCATTTTCTTTGCGCTGCAGAGTTATCAGCGTGCGAGCAACGGAGCGAGCGTCGAAGCCGTAGCCGTGACCGAGCTGCACAATGTGGCCGATGTCCTCGAGGGACACGACGGAGAACGGTTGCACGGTGGCCTCATCTGCTACAGCCGGGCGGTCGTCGCGGACGAGTGGCCCGCGATGACGAGGAGCGAAACGTCCCCCGCTGTCAACCACTGGGTCGACACCATGGCCGAAGGCTTTGCGGCCACCACACCGGAAGGTGCCTCGCAGGAAGCGGCATACTCCCAGTGGTTCGACCAGCAAGCCGAGCGCCGCGACGCCGCCGCGATCGGTTGGCCGAAGCGACACCGTCGGTTCCTTTTCCACTGTGGATCGTTCTGGGAATCGGAGCGTCGGCAATTCTCTCGTACATGTGCGTACAGGCGGATCGCCGCGAATCCGCCGTGGTACAAGCCGTTCCGATCGCATTCGTGTCAGCGCTCGTGGCTTCCGCCCTGGTTGTGGTCGCATTTCTCGACCACCCCTACTCGGATTGGTCGGGCAGTATCCAACCCACCGAGATGAGCGTGACGCTGCAGTTCATCGACGACGGTCATCCGGTCCCGTGCGACGACTCCGGCAACCCGACCTGAACCGAACAGGTCTCTACCGCGCGATCGGCATGACCTGACGCACCTTCGGATCCCGCAGATACAACGCACCCCACGCAAGGATTCCAACGTAGACCGCAAACAAGACCGTACTGAACAGCGGCTTGTCGACCCGCCAATTGGTGAGGACGGCACCACCCAGATATCCGGTCAGCAGAACGGCACCCAGAAATGCGGTGCGCGGCACCACGTACAGGATCAGGCACACGAGTAGCACGACGCCGATGACGGGTGTCATCTCGTCTCGCAGTCCCAAGGGTGAAGGCTCACGTGGTGGTGCTGCCTTCCGCCGTGAGCGATTGCGCCAGCATCAGGATTATTCCGCGCGGACCGCGCAGGTAGGTGAGCTTGTATACGCCTTCATAGTTCGCCACACCGCGCAGCGGGTAATAGCCGTGACGAGCTGCAACCGCGATCGAGTCGTCGAGCCGACGGCGATGTCGGCCCACTCCCCTCGAGCCGTCTCCCGCCCGACCACGGTGAGGCCGAGTTCCGTGAAAAATGCGCTCGTGGCGTCGATATCGCGGGCGGCGATACCGACATTCACCAGTTTTATGGTCACGGCTCCTCCTCGATGCATTGCCGTCGAAAGAATACGAGAGTCGACATCGTCGCGGCCCCGACTTGTCAGACCTGCGGCAACGAGCGCACAATTTGCCACCATGGCATTGATCTCGAAGGGTTTCGTGGGCCGCCGACGCGGCGACGACGGGCGCACTCCCCCCGGTCAGTATCTGACCAAGGACTTTCCCGTCCTGGCAATCGGGCCCGCACCCGTCGTCGCGACCGACACGTGGTCGTTTTCGATCACCACCGAACGGGGCGAGACTCGCAGCTGGACCTGGGACGAACTCGCGGCGCTGCCGCACGAGACTCCGACCGTCGACATCCACTGCGTCACCAAGTGGTCGAAGCTCGACACCACGTGGCGCGGGGTGAGCCTGGACGTTCTGCTGGACGGTCTCGATACCGACGCCGGATACGTCGTGGTGCACGGCTTCGACGGCTACACCACCAACCTTCCCCTGGAGGACCTCAGGGACGGCAAGGCCTGGCTGGTCACCGAGTTCGACGGCGCTCCGCTGGCCCGCGAACACGGTGGTCCCGCACGGCTTCTGGTTCCGCACCTGTATTTCTGGAAGTCGGCGAAATGGGTCTCGCGCATCGAGTTGACGGTCGAGAACGAACAAGGCTTCTGGGAACGCGGCGGGTATCACGACTACGGAGATCCGTGGCGCGAGCAGCGCTACCAGGGCGACTGACGTGAGTGTGACAGCCGGTGCAAAACCCTGGCTCGTTGCCACGGTGTCGGCCGTGCGGCGCGAGACACCCACCGCGTCCACTCTTGTTCTGGACGTGGACGGATGGCCCGGTCATCTCGCCGGCCAACACGTGGACGTCAAGCTCACCGCCGAGGACAGCTACAGCGCGCAGCGAAGCTACTCCTTGGCGTCGGCACCCGACGGCACGTCGCGCATCGAGATCGCGGTGCAGAACGTCGCAGACGGAGAGGTATCGCCCTACCTGGTCGAGTCGGTCGAGGTCGGCGATCGCATCGAACTCCGAGGACCGGTGGGGCGATGGTTCGTCTGGCGGCCGTCCGCGCCCTCCGAGACCCCGTCTCCGCCGATCCTGTTGGTGGGTGGCGGTTCCGGCATCGTCCCGCTGCGCGCGATGGTTCGTGCGCAGGCGTCGGCGAGCGGCGGACGGGTGCCCTTCCGGGTGCTCTATTCCGTCCGCGAACCCGCGGAGATCTACTTCGCGGACGAATGGGCGCACCCTCCCGCCGGCGTGGACGTCACGATGATCCACACGCGCCGTGCGCCGGCAGGCAATGCGCGGCCCCTCGGCCGGATCACATTGGACGACATAGACGCTCACGGATGGCCGGCGGAATTCGAGCCGCGATGCTACATCTGTGGCCCCACGAGTTTCGTCGACACGGTGGCGGACATGTTGGTGGCGCGGGGTCACTCGGCTGGGAACATTCGTACGGAGCGCTTCGGGCCGAGCTGATACCGACGCTCGAGGCCGCCTACAGCGCCTGGTCGGGCGGCGTCGTCCAGGCTGCGGTGAGACCGCGATCGACCACGCGACGCCAGCCCGGCGGGGCCGCTTCGTCGCGGCTTGCGGTCCCTGCCATCCACAACATCGCCATGAGGTCGTCCGCTGTGAACGACGTCGAGAGCACTCCGGCGGAGTGCGCTTCCTCGACGAGCCCTGCGCCCAATTCCGTCGAGCGCTCGCAGGCGTTGATCAGCGCAGTCGCGTTCGGGAATCGTCGGAGCATGGCGTCGTTCAGCACCGGGTCGCTCAGTTGAAGGTCGATCATGCCGGCGACGAACGTCTGCAATCTCGCACGGGGCGATGCCTGAGCCAGCGTGTGCTCGGTGAGGGACTTGAGCTTCTCGCCCGCGACGGCGGGAACGACGGCGTCGATGAGGGCCTCGCGTGATCCGACGCGGTTGTACAGCGTCCCGATACTCACGCCCGCTTCCCGAGCAATGTCCTCGAGTGGTGCCCCCAACCCGTGCTCGGCGAACACTCGCAGGGCTGCCGCATGGAGCTTGTCCAGGTTCGCCTGAGCGTCTCGCCGAAGGACCTTGTCGGGGACCATGCCAACTCCTAGATGTTGAGTATGACCTCAAGTTAGAGTAGAAGTTACCTGAGGCCTTCCTCAACTTAACCCATCACGCGCTTGCACCGCCTACTCGGCGGTTCGCGAAAGGATTCATCATGCCTCTCATCGCCATCATCGGAGCCGGTCCAGGCCTCGGTCTGGACATCGCTCGCGCTTTCGGCCGCAAAGGCTTCGACATCGCCCTCGTGTCGCGTACTCAGGCCAAGCTCGATGCTCTCGCCGACACGCTGACCGGTGAAGGATTCTCAGCGCGAGGCTTCGCCGCTGATGTGAGTCGGCCCGACACGATCACCGCCGCCCTCGGTCGGATCAAGTCCGAACTCGGACCGATCGACGTATTGGAATTCTCCCCCGCGGACTCGGGCCTGGTTCCCGTCGACGTCCTCGACGTGACCCCGGAGAACCTGCAGCCGCAGATCGACTTCTACATAGGCGGAGCGCTCCGCGCCATCGGCGACGTGATTCCGGACATGGTCGCCGCCGGCACCGGGACCATTCTCGTCACCACCGGTGGTGGATCGATCAGTCCGATGCCGTTCCTGGGAAACATCAACATCGCCGCCGCGGGCCTTCGGAACTGGGTGCTCAACCTGCACAACGCACTCGCACCCAAGGGCGTCTACGTTGCCCACCTCGGTATCACTGCCCTTATCGGGGGAGGCCATCCCGAGGCAGAACCGAACGTCATCGCGAAGGCATACACGGCGTTGTACGAAAAGCGCCAGGATGCCGAATTGCACTATTTCGCGTACGACGCGTGATGTCCTGCTCGACGGTTCGGAGTGGATCAGACGACGTCGCGAAGAAACTCGAATTTCGACCGGTTGTACTCTTCGGTCCATCGTGAGCCCGTCACCATGAATGCGTGGTCGAGTGTCGCCTCCTTCTTGCTGTACAGGTTCAGGCGATTCTCGACGCGCACTCGGCTCAATGTGGCACTCAACTCGGCCGCCTGATCCGGAAAGGTGCCGGTGTTGCCGTCGGCGAAGAAGCTGGGCGGGAAGTCGGATGTGGCGTGGTCGATGACGTTCGCCAGCGCCAACGACTGTGCATCGGTGGTGTCCAGGTAGCTACGCGCACCCAGCTCGTAGCCGAAGCCGTTCGACGGACTCGGAGTTTGCGGCGTGCCTGCTCTGCCGACATCGAGAACGGCGCTGTCGAACACGATGGCCTTCAACGCATCTCGATCCATCGTGGGTTCGATACCCATCTTGCGGGCATATTCGGGATTGGTCTGTACGTTGGCGTAGCTGCCCACGATCTGGCCGCCGGCACTGTTACCGGCGAGCACCACCCGGCTCATGTCCAGACCGTATCGGTCCGAGTTCGCAGTCAAGAACTGGAGCGCCTCGCCCAGTTGGATTGTCTGCGTGGGGAAGCGGTATTCCGGTGCGAACGCGTAGTTCACGGATACCAGGTTGTAACCGGCATCGAGAGCGGGACCCGATCCCGCGGCAAAGTACGGACTGCCCGTCGAAGCGTCAGGATCACCGGCCGCCTTGTCCCCACCGATCCATCCCCCGCCGTGAACCTCGACGTACGTG
Organism: Rhodococcus sp. NPDC078407; assembly: GCF_044542515.1. Classification (NCBI taxonomy): domain Bacteria; kingdom Bacillati; phylum Actinomycetota; class Actinomycetes; order Mycobacteriales; family Nocardiaceae; genus Rhodococcus; species Rhodococcus sp. NPDC078407. The sequence goes on from NZ_JBITUQ010000022.1 coordinate 88,199, forward strand.
GGCCGACGCACCGAGGAATCGTCGTCGGCGATGTAGATGTCGAGGAACGAGTTAGGAAGCGTGGACCCGTATTCGACGTTTCTGGTCAATTCTGCCCCGGCGACGACCGTCGTGATCGACGGTGCGCCGGGCTCGAACGAATTGCTGTCGCCGAGTTGCTGCAGTGTTCGCACGATCGGTGCCGGACTCGCCGCCACGGTGACCATCAGCGCCGATATCGACACCGCGGCCACACCGGCGCAGCCGACCGAGAGCGCAGTCGCAACTTTCACCGAACGCCGAGCCCGGTGCCATCGGTCGGTGGATCGACACGACCATGCCGCCACGAGCGAGGTCAGTCCCGATGCGATCGCCACGATCGAACAGATCACCCCCAGCGGGTGGTTGGCCGTTGTCAACCAGACGATCTGCGCGACGACGACGGATGCACCTAGCGTTGTCCCCACCACCGCGAGCTTTCCGCCGATGCGCGAGCGGACGAGAACGATCGCGACGACCGCCACAGCGATGATCCACAACCCCACCGCGAGATGCTGACGGATGAGTAGGACCTGCAGCCATGCGAGCACCAGCCCGACCGCACCGGTCACTGTCAGAACAGCAACCGACGCAACCGTGCGATCACCGTTGTCGATCTCGTATGGCACGTATCCCCCAGCAGTTACACATCGACGATCGATGATCGAGTAAGAGCGTAGGGGGAATGGCCTGCGTGCCGGCGCTCCGGTATCGCCGTCAGCCTCCGTGCTGAGCGACCCACCCACTCAGCAACACCGTCGACGGATCGACCGGCCCGGCCAGCTTGCCCTGTGCCGTGAAGAAGTCGACCAGGTTCTGCGCTTGCTGGACGTCGGCGTCGGTGAAGTCTCGACCACCGAAGTCGATCTGCGACACCCGATCCTGCGCTTCGACGGCATCCATCTGGATTTCCGAGGACACCGCCCTCGCTGCACGAGCCGGATCTGCGTTCACGATGGCAGATGCCTCGGCAATGACCGAGAACACTTTTCCAGCGAGTTCCTCGTTGGCCGCGAGCCATCCCTCGGACGCGATGATCCACTGCGAATACTTCGCACCGAAGTCACCGGTCGTGGCCACGACTGTCGAGCCGGCATCTTCCGCCTGTGCCACCCACGGGTCGAACGAGATGAAGCCGTCGATGTCACCGCGCGCCAGCAGGGCCGGCTGCTCCGGCGGGCTCGTGGTCACCAGAGTCACTGCGGCTGGATCCATCCCCAGGCTCCGAAGGTACAAGTCGGTGAAGTACAAACCGATACCGGGAAACACTCCCATGGTCTTGATGTTCGCCGGTGAGATTCCGTCCCGAAGGACCACTTGGAAGTAGCGATCCGAATCCTGGAAAACCCCGAGGGCTCGAAGACTCGGGTTCGCGGCCATGACGGTCAACGCGGTGGAGTCGGCATTTCCGGACAGCTCCGACGTTCCTGCCACCACGTTTTGCGCGCCGGCTGCCCCGCCCTCGGTCTGAATAACCTCGACATCGAGACCTGCGGCCTCGAACATCCCCTCACTGTCGGCGAGAAAGATCGGTGCGTACGACGGATCGACACCGACCGAAATGCGAACCAGATCAGCGGTCGCAGCTGCTTCGGTGGCAGGTCGCGAGCAGCCTGCTGCGAGCACGACCACCGAGGCCACTACGACGGCCAGCACCCGACCGGCGGTCGGGAGACTACGTGTGAAGAGCATGAATGTGCCTTTCGATGTGGAGTGCGTTCGAGAACGGATGTGGCGAATCCATCTATCGGAAAACATGATGATGTCGGAATTCGCACTGTCCTGTATGTCCGACGGTCCGGCCACCAGACCCGCCGTTCCACGTCGCGAGCCGGTTCGGCTTCGCCATGAATCCAGCCGACATCGGTGCCTCCACGTTTCGACCAGGTTAAGAGCTCGGTCGGGTCCGCACGGTGGACCGCGTTGGTGGGCGAGGGCTCGGACCACCACTAGCTTTGCCTCACACCGCCGCACAATGCGGTCCAGATCACAGCAAGGAAAGCGTGCGCCCATGGCCCCACGATCGACAGTGACCAAAACGAGTCTTGTTGCAATCGCCGCAATCACCGCACTGTTCGCAGGTGCGTGCACTCGCCCAGCGACCGAATCTGCAGATGCAGCGAGCTCCACCGGCAGCATCCGTATCGCGGTCGGTATCGACGCGTCGTATGCGCCGTTCTTCGTGGCCGACGAGCAAGGCCTCTTCGAAAAGGCCGGTCTCGATGTCGAATTGGTTCAGTTCGGCCGAGGTGGAGAAGCAGTCGATGCGCTGTCCACCGGCCAGGTACAGATGGCAGGCAGTTCGGACACCACCACGATCGCTCAGCTTCAACAGAACCCGGCGCTGCGCGCCATGTACTCGTACGAGTCGTCGGGCAAGTACATCAAGGTGGTACTCCGCAACGGTGTCGACGGTCCACAGTCGATCCGCAAACTCGGCATCGTCGCCGGACTCAGCCAGATCTCGACCGTCAAGTATCTGGAAGCGAACGGTGTTTCGCCCGATTCCGTCGAAATGATCTCGGCAACGCCGACGGACATGCCCGCACTCATCGGTCGCGGTGACATCGACGGATACGTGATGTGGGAGCCCTGGCCGACCGCTGCGATCGACCAGGGAACCGGCAGGGTCGTGGCGACCACCGGCGACTTCGATTGGTTCTACCACCATTGGGCGATCACGACCCAGTCGTGGCTCGAAGGCAACGAAGACACCGCACGGGCCGTTCGCGACGTGCTGTCGGAAGCAACGGCAGAGGTCGAAGCAGACCCGCAGGCCGCGGCAGTGGCGACGAAGACTGCAGTGAACGTCGACGAAGCGCAGACGGTGAAGTCCATCGACGAAATCGATTACGCAGTCGAGGATTTGACACCGACCAGCGTCGCCGACGCACAGAGCGTGGTCGATTTCTACACCCAGATCGGTGCAATGAAAAATCAACCCGACCTGAACACGGCGCTCCTCGTCGGTTGGTCGACGGAGGGATCGCGATGAGTGTGGACACAGTGGAGGGCGTTCCGATCCAGGCACGCGACGTAGCCATCCGATTCGGAGATTTGGAGGTGGTCAGCGGCATCGACCTCGACATTCGACCGGGCGAGTTCGTCTGCCTGCTCGGGCCCAGTGGGTGCGGCAAGTCGACGCTTCTCTCGGCTCTGGCCGGGTTCGTCGAGGTAGCAGCAGGCGACATCGACTGCGACGGCGAGTTGGTCGCAGGAAACAACACCCACGCCGGCATGGTGTTTCAGAGTTCGGAAGCACTGTTCGAGTGGATGACCGTCAGCCAGAACGTTGCGTACGGCCCGCGAATGCACGGATCGAGCAAGTCCGAACAGGCACGTATCGCAGCCGAGTACTTGGCCATGGTCGGCTTGAAGCACGCCGGCAGCAAGTATCCGACGCAACTGTCCGGTGGCATGAAGCAACGGGTTCAGATCGCGCGCGTGCTGGCCAACCAACCCCGCTTGGTCCTGATGGACGAGCCGTTCGGTGCCCTGGACGCGCAGACACGTCAAGTTCTTCAAACCGAACTGGACGGGATCTGGCGGCGCACCGGATGCACCGTCGTGTTCGTCACCCATGACATCGACGAAGCCATCACCCTGGCCGACCGTGTCGTCGTCATGACAGCCGGTCCGAGCGCTCGCATCAAGAGCGTGTACGAAGTCGATGCTCCACGTCCGCGAGACCGCAACAATCCGGCCGTCATCGACCTCTACGAACGACTACGAGACGACATTCGAGCCGAAGTAGTTGCCTCGCTTCGCAATCAAGGCATCGAGGAGGACACGCTATGACCGCTGTGATCGCTGGACCCACCGACGCTGCGTCGCCCACCAAGCCCGGTCGAGGGAACCGAGCGTGGGGCGCTGGAAAGTCTGCGATGCGTACCGCTGCTCTGTTCGTCGTGTCGGCCGCAATCGGTCTGGCAATCTGGTCGTTCCTCGCGTGGTGGTACGGACCGACGACGATGGCATCGCCCGCTGCCGTCGTCTCGGCTGCAAAGGAATTGTCCGACACCGGAGTCCTGTGGACGTCGATCCAGGCGTCCGGACAACGCATCCTCATCGGTTGGGTTCTGGGTGTGATCGTGGGGGCACCGGTGGGAATCCTGATGGGCCGCATCAATATCGTCCGTCAGCTGCTCGACCCGTACATCGAATTTTTCAGGTTCATCCCGCCCATCGCGTTCGTCACGCTCGCGGTGGTGTGGTTCGGTATCGGCGAAACATCCAAAGTCGTTCTCATCTTCTACACCTCGGTGTTCATCGTGACCGTGAGTACGATCGCTGCGACCGTGGCAATCAGTGAGAACAAGCTGCAGGCCGCGACGAACCTCGGCGCCGGCAGGCTACAGATCATGAAGACGGTGGTGCTGCCGTCCACGGTGCCGGGGATCGTGACCGGAGCTCGGATGGCCATGGGAAACAGCTTCCTCACCATCGTGTCGGCCGAGATCGTCGCCGCCGATGCAGGCATCGGCTCGATGATCTGGCAAGCGCGAAATTACGGCCGCATCGACTGGACGTTCGTCGGCATCATCACCCTCGGCATCATGGGCTTTCTGTTCGACCGCGTACTGAGGTTGCTGTCCCGGCGGTTCCTCGGCCGATACGGAGTCAAGTGATGTCGGGCTCGGCAGCGTCGATTGCCGAACTGGCCTCGATTCCTGAACCACCTGCCGACCTCACTGTCGAAGAGGAACGGATCCGACGCAAGATCGCGGTAGTGGGCGGCTATCGCATACTGTCGCGGTTCGGCCTCGACGAGGGCATTTCCGGCCACATCACGGCCCGTGACCCGGAAGATCCCGATACGTTCTGGACCGCGCCGTTCGGACGCCATTTCTCTCGGGTGCGGCCCGAGGAGCTGTTGCACGTCGGTGCCGACGGCACCGTTCTGTCCGGATCGGGACCGCTGAATCGAGCGGCCTTCGTCATCCATTCCAAGGTGCACGAAGCCCGGCCGGATGTGATCGGGGCCGTACACGCACACGGGCTGCACGGCAAAGCGTTCTCGTCTCTGCACCGGCTACTGCAGCCGATTACCCAGGACGCCTGCGCTTTTCACCAGGATCACGCGCTGTACGACGAGTACCACGGAGTCGCGCTCGACGCGGAGGAAGGATCCAGAATCGCCGCTGCTCTGGGCGCGAACAAGGCCGTGATCCTGTCCAATCACGGCCACCTCACCGTGGGAAGCTCGGTCGAGGCCGCCGTATGGTGGTACGTCTCGATGGAACGGTCCATGCAAGCCGAGTTGGCCGCGTATGCGGCCGGAGATCCGGTGGTTCTGCACGACAAGATTGCGGCCCAGACGTTCGAGGCCGTCGGGGTGGACAAGGTGGGCTGGTTCGCCTACTCGACCATCATTCAGAAGATTGCGGCAGCGGAGCCGGACATCTTCGGCACCTGAATCCCGGGCGGACATCGATCGCCACCCTCCGTATGTGTTAACACCTCGAAACGGGTTCACTCAATGGACCCCGAAACCCGAACAAAAAGTGAACAAGGGCCTAACGTCGAAATGTCGGGGTTTCCGACATTTCGACGTTAGAGGTGAGCATGTCTTCCGCACTCTCCGCACGAACTGCGCAGAATCCTCGACCGGTGGAGATCGAGCCGGTGGCCGATATGACCTCGGTGTTGGCAAAAGCCAAGCTGATCGTCGACGCATTCGACAGTACGAACACCGATCTCTCGCTCACCGAGCTCACACGGCGCAGCGGAGTGTCCAAAGCCAGCGTGCACCGACTGGCCGGCGAACTGGTCGAGTGGGGTTTGCTCGAACGTGCCGGCACGAAGTACCGATTGGGGCTTCGCCTGTTCGAGCTCGGCCAGATGGTCCCCCGACAACGGATTCTTCGCGACGCCGCCCTGCCGTACATGGAGGACTTGCTTCTCGCCACCCAGGAGACCGTCCACTTCGCCGTACGCGAAGGGTTCGACGTGCTCTACATCGAGAAGATCGTGGGCCATCGAGGCTTGCAGGAGAACTCGCGGGTGGCCGGCCGACTTCCGCTGTACAGCACGGCAACCGGAAAGATCATGCTGGCGTTCTCGCCACGCGAGGTCTTCGACGAGGTCGTTGCGCACGGCTTCGTCGCACATACCTCGCGCACGACGATGTCGGTCGCCGTTCTGGCGCAGCAACTCGACCGAATGCGCAAGGATCAGCTGGCGGTGGAAGTAGAAGAAACCCGACTGGGTTACATGAGTGTCGCGGTTCCCGTCTTCAGCGGTAACGCTGTCCTGGCGGGCGCATTGTCGGTCACCGCACCGACCTCGAGGATGAACGTCAATCGTGTTGCTGGAGCACTGCGTACAGCCGGAATCGGAATTTCCCGCAGCCTGCAGGCAATGCGGTGCCTCCAACCCGCGGGTGCTGCGCGCGGAGACGGGACATGTCACCCCACGGTGTGTTCTTTCAACGGCTGCGGAAAGTAATTGGAAGAGCGGCTACGCCGCACATGCGCGAAAGTTCGTAACAGACACCGAACTCCGTGCACGTGCGGCGGAGCCGCTCACTCACGGCGATGGACGAGGCTTCGGCCCACCGCCGTGCGCACAGGGCCGGCTAGGCCAGGTTGATGAACGTCGTCTTCACTTCGGTGTAGGCGTCGATCGAATGAGAACCGAATTCACGGCCCCAGCCACTCATTCCGAAACCACCCCAGGGTGACGCCGGGTCGAGCAGGGGCAGCTGATTGACGAACACTGTGCCGAAGCGCAACTTGGGCGGGAGGGTGAGTGCGGAGTCGAGGGCCTTGGTCCACACCACCGCTGCCAACCCGTAATCGGTGTCGTTCGCCCGAGCGATGACCTCGTCCTCGTCGTCGTACGCCATCACCGAAAGCACCGGCCCGAAGATTTCGTCCCGGGCGATGGTCATGTCGTCGCGCACTCCGGCGAACACCGTCGGCTTGTAGAAGAAACCGGCGGCCAGATCGCCCTGGACGCGGCTTCCGCCCGTCACCAATTCGGCTCCTTGTGACCGACCGGATTCGACGTACGAATGCACTCGATCGAGATGCTCCTGGGATACCAGGGGGCCGATGACCGTGGCCGGGTCGAATCCTGGACCGATCGGCAACGCGTCGGCTGCCGCGGCGATCTTGGAGGTGAACTCGTCCGCGCGTGAGCTGTGCACGAAGAAGCGGGTGTAAGCGCCACAGGCCTGCCCTGTGTTGAACACAGCGCCTTGCAGGTTGCCCGCGACCGCGGCGTCGATGTCGGCATCGGCGGCGATGATGCTGGGGGCTTTTCCACCGAGCTCGAGCGATACTCGCTTCAGATTTCCGGCCGAGGCTCGCACGATGTGCTGCCCGGTTTCGGTCGACCCGGTGAACGACACCTTGTCGACGCCGCGATGGGACACCAACGCCTTACCGACTTCGGGTCCTCCGGTCAACACGTTGACCACGCCTGCGGGGACTCCTGCCTCGAGGCACAATTCGACCAGCTTCATCGTCGACAGCGGCGTCTGTTCGGCAGGCTTGAGGATGACCGAGTTACCCGTGGCCAGTGCCGGTGCCAGCTTCCATGCAGCGATGGCCAGCGGGAAGTTCCACGGGGTGATCAGCGCGCACACCCCGACCGGTACCCGCTGTTGGAAGCTGAGGTTTCCGGGAATGGACACGGGCGAGACGGTGCCCTCGATCTTGGTGGCGTAGCCCGCGTAGTACCGGAAGACCTGGGCGGTCAGCGGAAGGTTGACGCCGACGCTCATGAACGTCGGCTGCCCCTGGTCGGCGGTTTCGAGTGCTGCAATTTCCTCGGCATCTCGGTCCAGCAAATCGGCGATCCGCCACAGGAGCTGCCCGCGTGCATCGGGGCTCATCCCCTGCCACGCATTCGACTCGAACCCCACACGCGCTGCTGCCACCGCAGCGTCGACGTCCGCGATCGTGGCTTCGGCGAACCGCCCGATCACCTGGTTGGTAGCCGGATCCACGGTCTCGCCGGTACGGCCATCGGAGGCATCGACCCACTCGTTTGCGATGAGCAATTGCGTGTTGTGCATGTGTTCCCTCAACATCTCGTTCGGCGAGCGCCATATCGGACTTCGACGGTCCAATGTGCCAGCCGCAGACCGACCCGGTGTCGGGGAGTTTCGGTGACCGAACCGACCCCGAATGTTCGACCCGCCGTAAACAACACGTTTCGATCCACTCACTGGGCTTTACATTGTTATCCATCTGGATAATGATGGTGTTTGTGACGGGGCGCACACCCTTCACCCGTGAGCACAGGAGGCAACCATGTCAGTGTTGGCACATTCGTTCGACCTGGACGAGGACTCGTCGCTGACCCCGCCCAACTCCGTGCTCGGGAAGGCCTTCTCGATACTGTCCGCCTTCGACGGCGACAGTGACTCCCTGCGCTTGGTCGACCTCTGCGAACGCAGTGGCGTCCCCAAGCCGTCGGTCTACCGGCTGGCACAGGAGTTGGTTGCACTCGGCTTGCTGGAGCGGGTCGGTCACGAGTACCGAATCGGGTTCAGCGTGTTCGCCCTGAGCCAACGTGCGGGGAGCACATCGCTGCTTCGCCGAGTGGGCCGGCCGGTCCTCGTCGACCTCGTCGCATCGACGAGGGGCACCGCACACCTGGCCATTCGCGAGGGCACGCACACGTGCTACTTGGAGAAGCTGGGAGGAACGCGGAGCGTGCACTCGCTCTCCCGTGTCGGCGGCCGTCTACCGCTGACGTGCACTGCATCGGGAAAGCTGCTTCTCGCAATGGCTTCCGACTCCAACCGGCTTCTCGAGCAGCTGGTGGAGAGCGACTTTCCACGGCTGACCGCGCAGAGCGCGCGAACCTTGCAGGCCGTCCGCCGCGAGATGGTGTCGATCCGCACGCAGCGGCTGGCCACCGAGCGCGAAGAGGCTCTGGTCGGATACAAGAGTTTCGCCGTGCCGATCTACGACTCCGGTGACAACGCCATCGCGGCGCTGTCACTGACCGTTCCGGTGGACCACACCGGTGACGCCGCACTGATCAACGCACTCCGGCTCGCCTCGCACGCGATCACTCGGCAGCACACCCGCGCGGCAATGCACACGTCCGGCGTCTCGGCGACGCAACGACCGGCCTAGGTGTTCTTCCCGGGGAGGTTGTGGACGGTGAGTCGCTCGATGGGTGACTTACCGCCGATGCCTGTGTGGGGTCGGTGGTGATTGTAGTGATGGATC
>NZ_JBITUQ010000023.1:0-82096 GCF_044542515.1 Rhodococcus sp. NPDC078407
AATCACTAGCAAAAAAACTCAACTAGCATTTTCAAAACAACACCCGACAACAACCACCACAAGCGGGCAGCTGATACATCGAATGCTTCACCAAAACAAAATTTCGGCACTGACATTCATCGACACACTGTTGAGTTCTCAAAGAACACGCACACACTCTCGACCCACAGACACACAGTCCGAAGATCTCCAGGGCAACTGTTCCAGCGTATCCCAGCTTGGTCTCGGACACAAGGCCCGACTCTTGGGGGACACAACCTGCCAGGCCACACGTCCAACCTCGTTCCCCAGTCCGTGAAGACCAGGTCGGTGTCCGTCGCTCTGACTCGACAAAAGTTACGCCACCAACCCCACACACGCAAATCGGCAGGTGGATCGCGTCAGCGAGCGCATCTCCGCAGGCCGGGGGCTATGCAAACCTGAGTGCGCGCCAACCGGCGTTCATATCCCCAAGCTGTGACGCCAACCGTATTCACCAGGAAGCGGACACACCGGTTTCACGCGCGACACAACGCCAGGACGTGATCCGGCACGGCGAGGTCCGGTTCCACGTCCTTCGCGCGCACGACACCGCCCATTGTTTCGTGGACTGGAACCACACCCGCCCACACACCGCCGGCCATGATGTCGGCGTCGTCATCGATCGGTCCGCCGGCACGCGCCTTCACAGAAGCTTCGTACAGGGACAGCGCCAGGACGCTGGTCGCTGCAAGCTCTTTCCTCGTATGTCCACGCAGATGCGCGCTTCGACCTGGAACCACCTGATCGACTATCGCGTCCAGGGCACGCGTTCGTTCCTCCGGGTCCTCCACTCGACGCGGTCGCCCGACAACGACAGCACTTCGATAGTTCATCGAGTGATGGAAAGCGGACCGCGCCAGGACCAACCCGTCGACCACCGTCACCGTCACGCATATGTCTTGATCAGGTGCCTCCACCATGCTTCGAGCTGCGACCGAGCCGTGGAGGTACAGAGTGCCCGCCCTGTCCGGCCCGTCCGGATCCACGCCGTACACAGTCGGGAGAACGCGTGGGACGTTCCCCACCAGCACGCCCAGATGGCAGAGGCGAGCCGAGCGGAAAACGTCGAGCAGCGCCGTCCGCTCTGCTTGGGCTCGCTGCCGACCACGGACCACCGTGGTTCGCGGAGTCGGGGACAGGGGTGCTTCGTCAAGGGCCATGGTTATAGAGTGCTCCCACGGTTGGCCCTCTGTCATGGTCCAATGAGGAGGCATTTTGCTAGGCCACTTCTTCCCGCTTTGGACAGGTAGCCCGACATGACCTTGCCGCCCAATTCGCTGTCGATTACGATCGTTCGTGCAGACCGACGCACGCTGCCCGTTCAGGTAGCCGACAGCATTCGCGCAGCCATCGATCGTGGAGAGCTCGAGCCTGATACTCGATTACCCAGTACCAGAGCGCTTTCCGACGAACTGGGCTTGGCCCGAGCAGTAGCGGAGCAGGCATACGAGCAACTCGTCGCCGAAGGATGGCTGGACGCACGCCGCGGATCGGGGACGTACGTACGCGAAGTTCCGCATGCAGTGCGATCACGCCGCACCGTGCACCGGACGCGGCAATCACCTCCCCCGGCGGAACGCATTTCGCTCCGCCCAGGAACACCGTGGACTCCGCCGAGCGCGTCCGATGCATGGAAACGAGCCTGGCGGGATGTGGGCGGATCTCCCCCACCCGGCGACTACCCCGATCCCGCAGGATCCCTCGAGCTGAGAATCCGCATCGCGGACTTACTGGGCCGTGCACGCGGATTGCACACCACTGCAGATTCGATCGTCGTCACAACGGGCAGCATCCATGGCCTGGACCTGGTACTGGGCGCTCTCTCAGCGAGAACTGACATCGAACATGTTGTTGCACTGGAGAATCCGGGATACCGGGCCGCTGCCGCCCTCGCTGTGCACCGGGGGTGGTCGGTTCACGATGTTCCCGTCGACCAGGAGGGCCTCGTTGTCGAAGAACTCGAATCGATACCTCACGAAACCCCAGCGGTCTACGTCACTCCCTCACATCAATACCCGACGGGCGGACTCATGCCCATCGGTCGTCGACGCGCACTGGCGGACTGGGCACGGGTTACCGGATCAACCATCATCGAGGACGACTACGATTCCGAATTCCGTTACGGCATAGCGCCTTTGCCCACAGTTACCGAACTCGTCCCCGACCGCGCGGTCTATCTGGGAACCGTGTCGAAGACGTTGGGGGCAGGCATCCGACTCGGATGGATGGTGGCACCCCCGTCGATGGTCGAGCGCATCACCGAAACACGTCGCGCTATCGGTGACTTCCCATCGGTCCCCATCCAGCAGGCCATGGCCTCGCTACTACGCGACGGCGAATGGGACCGATCCGTCCGGTCTGCACGTCGGATCTACCGGGCACGTGACCGCGTCGTTGCCGCTGCGCTGGCGCGATTCGGCGAACTTCGAGGCGTCGGCGCCGGGCTGCACAGCGTTCTGATACTCGACCACACCGTGGCCCGTGCGGTGGCCTCCGCGTGCGCCGCACGCGGCGTCGATCTCCCGACGCTCGAGCACTCGACCCGATCTCCCACCACGGACGGTGGCGTTGTCATCGGCTACGGATCGGTCGGTGACAACGAATTCGTTTACGCCGTAAAGGTATTGGTGGAAGCGCTGGAAACCGTGCTACCTAGCTGACCCGCTCGATGCTGCCGCCCAGCGCGGTGAGGTTCTCGACGAACCGTGGATAGCCTCGATCGATGTGGAACACGTCGTGCACCTCGGTCGTGCCGTCGGCGACCAACCCCGCGAGTACCAGGCCCGCCCCGGCCCGAATATCGGAGGACCACACCGGCGCGCTCGACAGTTGCGGGACACCGCGGACAACTGCGTGGTGTCCGTCGGTGCGTGCATCGGCACCGAGCCTGATCATTTCCTCGACGAACCGGAAACGCGCCTCGAACACGTTCTCTGTGATCATCGATGTCCCGTCGGCCACGGTCGCAAGCCCGATGGCCATCGGCTGTAAGTCTGTCGGGAACCCCGGATAGGGCAACGTCGCAAAATTGACCGCACGCGGACGTTCGTGTTGAACGACGCGAAAACCGTCCGGCTCGCTGGTCACCTCGGCACCGGCAGATCGCAACTTGTCCAGAACGAGCGAGAGGTGCTTGGGGTTGACACCCCTGACTCGAACATCGCCTCTGGTCATCGCGGCCGCAATGCCCCAGGTGGCTGCGACGATTCGATCTCCGATCACCCGGTGAGTAGTCGGCTTCAGCGCGCTCACACCGCGGATGCTCAGAGTGGATGTACCCGCGCCCCGCACGTCGGCACCCATCTCGTTGAGCATGTTGCACACGTCGACGATGTCCGGCTCACGCGCAGCGTTGTCGATGACGGTTTCCCCGGTGGCCAAAACTGCGGCCATCAGAATGTTCTCGGTAGCACCCACGGACGGGAACGCCAGTCTGATGTTCGCGCCGCGCAATTCGTCGGCTTCCGCCACGACGCACCCGTGTTGGATCTCGCTGCGTGCCCCCAGCAATTGGAGGCCCGACTGATGCATGTCCAGGGGTCGCGAACCGATCGCGTCACCGCCGGGCAATGCGACGACGGCCTTCTTGCACCGCGCAACCAGCGGCCCCAACACACACACCGAGGCGCGGAACTGGCGGACGGCCGCGAAATCGGCATGGTATTTCGGCATGGCCGGAGTGGTTATGTGGACGACCGAACCCTCCAGCTCGACCTCGCAACCGAGTCCGCGGAGAACCTCCGCCATCAGGGGCACATCCAAGATGTCGGGGCAATTGGTGATCGTGCTGGTTCCTTCGGCGAGCAACGCCGCGGCCATGAGCTTGAGAACGCTGTTCTTCGCACCACCGACCGCTACCTCACCCACGAGGCGATTACCACCGTTGACCAAAAAGCGTTCACTCACTCAGATAGCCTAGCCAGCGGTACCGACCGACACCCGCGCGGTACCGTAGCCCGCATGGCCGTCCACCTCACCCGCATCTACACCAGAACCGGCGACGACGGGACCACCGGTCTCAGCGACTTCTCCCGGGTCTCGAAGAACGACGAACGTCTGATTGCATACGCGGACTGCGACGAGACCAATGCGAGCCTCGGAGTGACTTTGGCATTGGGCAACCCGTCCGAATCGGTGCGCACGGTCATCCGGACCATCCAATCCGATCTGTTCGACGCCGGGGCCGACCTCTCGACACCAGTCGTCGAGAATCCGCAGTACGAGCCGTTGCGCATCGATCAGTCCTATATCGACCGCCTCGAACGCTGGTGCGACGAATTCAACGAGGAACTACCCGCTCTGACGTCGTTCATCCTGCCCGGCGGAACCCCGTTGGGTGCGCTGCTTCACGTGTCACGGACAGTGGCGAGGCGTGCCGAACGATCCGCGTGGGCTGCAGTGCATGCGAGCCCGGAGTCGACCAGCGACTTGCCTGCCAAGTATCTCAATCGGCTCTCGGACCTGTTGTTCATTCTGAGCCGGTACGCCAATCCAGAAGGCGACGTTCAGTGGGTCCCCGGTTCGAGCCGTTCCTCGAGCGAGTCGACCGGCGACGCGAGCTGATCAGGCCGCAGGCCGGCGGCGACGCGAACGGCCGGACGGCCGGGACTCGACCCAGGACAGGAAAGCGGTCAACGCACTTCTGTCCAGGGCGATCTCGAATTTCTTACCATCGTCGGACAGTTCCAGCACCGCGATGTCCGGTGTCATGATGTCGAACTCGGTGTCCTGTGGGGCTCGTCTGTCCCCCACATGAATGTCCTGCCTGCCCAGCCGATGATCGGGCCCAGGTCGCAGACTGGACAGCTTGAAGAACACCAGCGTGTTGTCGCCGTACCGAATGATGCCGTGCCGCCAACCGGCACCGCCCTCGGACGGGAGCACACGCATGATCGCTGCCGTGCCGCCACGTCGCAGTACCGCAAGACGATACGCAAAAGCCGCGACGAGCCCCGCGAGCAGCACAACCAGAATGATCAGAGCAATCAATCCGGAGTGCATCGCAGGCCTCGTCGCGGCTTCTCGTGAACCTAGGACCGCTCGACAGCGCGGATACGTCCCTTGGCCACCGCAATGGCCTCCAGGTCGTCGCCGTTCTCTGCCACTACGGCCCGTGCCGATTCGACGTCGATGTCATCGGCGAAATCAGCGGACTCCGCCAGCACGGTGACGGTCTTACCCGTCACCGACAGGAAGCCGCCGTGAACCGCAGCGATGATCTTCTCGCCGTCGGTCGTCGTGATCGACACCGTTCCCGCCTCGACCAACTGGCCGAGGACAGGCTCGTGGCCGGCCATGATGCCGATCTCACCTTCGGTGGTCTGAGCACTCACGATGGTCGCGGTACCCGACCACAGCTTTTGCTCCACAGCGACCAGAGAGACCTCCATGCCGCTCTTCTCGGAAGAAGTCACGTCGGTCTACTTTCCGGCCATCTTCTTCGCGGCTGCCTCGACATCGTCGAGACCGCCACAGCTGTTGAAGGCCTGCTCGGGAAGGTGGTCGTACTCACCCTTGGTGACCTTGTCGAACGCCTCGATAGTGTCGGAAAGCGACACGACCGAGCCGGCCTCACCGGTGAACTTCTCGGCAACGATGAAGTTCTGGCCGAGGAACTTCTGGAGACGGCGTGCGCGGCCGACCAGAACCTTGTCCTCTTCCTGAAGCTCGTCCATACCGAGGATCGCGATGATGTCCTGCAGCTCCTTGTACTTCTGCAGGATGCGCTTGACCTCGTTGGCGACGCGGAAGTGCTCGGCACCGACGATGCCGGGCTCGAGGATGCGAGAGGTCGAGCTCAGCGGGTCCACAGCGGGGTAGATACCCATCTGCGAAATCGGACGCGAGAGCTCGGTCGTCGCATCGAGGTGCGCGAACGTCGTGGCCGGAGCGGGGTCGGTGTAGTCGTCGGCGGGGACGTAGATCGCCTGCAGCGAGGTGATCGAGCGGCCACGGGTCGAGGTGATGCGCTCCTGGAGCTCACCCATCTCGTCCGCCAGCGTGGGCTGGTAACCGACGGCAGACGGCATACGACCGAGAAGGGTCGACACCTCCGAACCTGCCTGCGTGAAGCGGAAGATGTTGTCGATGAACAGCAACACGTCCTGGCCCTGCACATCGCGGAAGTACTCCGCCATGGTCAGTGCCGACAACGCCACGCGCATACGCGTGCCGGGCGGCTCGTCCATCTGTCCGAAGACGAGGGCGGTGTCCTGGAGGACGCCCATCTCTTCCATCTCGAGGTGAAGGTCGGTGCCCTCACGAGTACGCTCGCCGACTCCTGCGAACACCGAGGTGCCCGAGAACTCGCGTGCGATACGGGTGATCATTTCCTGGATCAGCACGGTCTTGCCGACACCGGCACCACCGAACAGACCGATCTTTCCGCCCTTGACGTACGGCGTCAGCAGGTCGATGACCTTGATGCCGGTCTCGAGGATCTCGGTCTTGCCCTCGAGCTGATCGAAGGCTGGTGGCTTGCGGTGGATGCCCCACTGCTCGCCGTCGCGGCCGAGTCCGGGGGTGTCCAGGCAGTCACCGAGGGCGTTGAACACGTGGCCCTTGACGACGTCACCGACGGGAACCGAGATCGGCTTGCCGGAGTCGACGACATCCGTGCCGCGAACCAGACCATCGGTCGGCTGCATCGAGATGGTGCGAACCAAGTTGTCACCGAGGTGCTGTGCGACCTCGAGCGTCAGGGTCTTGGCCACGGTCGGCAGAGTGATCTCTGCGTTGAGGGCGTTGAACAGTGCGGGAATCGAGCCGCGCGGGAACTCGACGTCCACAACGGGGCCGATGACCCGAACGACACGGCCGGACTGTGTGCCCGCTCCGCTCGCGTTCTCTTGGGCTACTGCTGCGGTCATTGCTTAGTCACTTCCTGCGCTGTCAGCGAGCGCGTTGGCGCCGCCGACGATTTCGCTGATTTCCTGGGTGATCTGGGCCTGCCGAGCCTGGTTGGCCTGACGGCTCAAGGTCTCGACCAATTCGTTCGCGTTGTCCGTCGCTGCCTTCATGGCGGTACGACGCGCCGCGGACTCCGACGCTGCTGCATCCAGCAACGACGCGTAGATCCTGGTGCTGATGTACTTGGGCAACAGCGCCGAGAGCAGAGTGCCTGCCTCCGGCTCGAACTCGTACTGTGCCTGCACGTCTGCGGTCGGTGAGTCGGTCAACGCGTCTGCACCCATCTCGAATTCCTCGTCGGTGTACGAGATTTCGAGTGGAGCCATCCGGCGAACTTCGGGCTTCTGCGTGAGCATCGACACGAAGCGGGTGTAGACGATGTGCAACTCGTCCACGCCCTCGACGGTTCCTTCACCGTTGGGAGCGTCGACCTCGGTTCCCGAACCCGCCATGAACAGCTCGACCAGATGCTTGCTCGCCTTCGCCGCATCGGCGTAGCCGGGCTCCTGAGAGAAGCCGGTCCAGGCACCCTTCACGTCCCGCTCGCGGAACGTGTAGTAGCCCAGGCCTTTTGCGCCGAGCACGTAGATGACCGGGTCCTTACCCTCGGAGCGCAGGAGCTGGAACAGCTCTTCCGATTCCTTGAGGACGTTGGAGTTGTAGCCACCGCACATACCGCGGTCGCTGGTCACGACCAGGACTGCGGCACGCTTGGGCTCGGGTCGCTCGTTGAGCAACGGGTGATCGAGCGAGCTCGATGCACTCGCCAATGCGGAGAGCACCTTGGTGATCTCTTCCGCGTACGGCTTCGATGCGGCAACGCGGGCCTGCGCCTTGGTGATTCGCGAAGTTGCGATCAACTCTTGCGCTTTGGTGATCTTCTTCGTCGAGTTGACCGACTTGATACGGGAGCGAAGCTCGAGAATGCTTGCCATCTAGCTGTTCACGCTCCCTTCTGTGCTCGTCATGTCGCCTGTCATCGCCGGCCTACTTGCTGACTGTCTTGCGGGTGACGTTGACCTGCTCCTGGCTGACCTCGTCGGCGTTCAGAGTGTCTGCCTCGGCCTCGTTGACGACGCGGTTGCCGTCCGAGTCCACGAAGCCGGCCTTGAACTTCTCGGTCGCTTCGGTCAGTGCCTTCTGGTTGTCTTCGTCGAGAGCCTTGCCACCGGCAATACTGTCGTAGACGCCGCTGGCGTTGCGGTGCAGATCCTCGAGAAGCTCGGTCTCGAAGCGGCGGACATCGCCGACCGGAACGGAGTCGTACGTGCCCTGGCCTGCGAGCCAGATCGACACGATCTGGTCTTCGACGGCCACCGGTGCGTACTGATCCTGCTTGAGCAGCTCGACCAGACGTGCGCCGCGCTCGAGCTGCGCCTTGGACGCTGCATCGAGGTCGGAAGCGAACGCCGAGAAGGCTTCGAGCTCACGGAACTGAGCGAGCTCGAGGCGAAGGGATCCGGAGACCTTCTTCATGCCCTTGGTCTGCGCGGCACCGCCGACTCGGGAGACCGAGATACCGACGTTGATTGCGGGACGAACACCCTTGTTGAACAGGTCCGACTCCAGGAAGACCTGACCGTCGGTGATGGAGATGACGTTGGTCGGGATGTACGCCGAGACGTCGTTGGCCTTGGTCTCGATGATCGGCAGTGCCGTCAGCGAACCGCCGCCGAGCTCGTCGGACAGCTTCGCCGAACGCTCCAGCAGACGGGAGTGCAAGTAGAAGACGTCACCGGGGTATGCCTCGCGGCCCGGCGGACGACGCAGCAGCAGCGAGATCGCGCGGTAGGCCTCGGCCTGCTTGGTGAGGTCGTCGAACACGATGAGGACGTGCTTGCCCTGGTACATCCAGTGCTGGCCGATGGCCGAGCCGGTGTACGGAGCGAGCCACTTGAAGCCGGCCGAGTCGGACGCGGGCGCGGCGACGATGGTGGTGTATTCGAGTGCGCCCTGCTCTTCGAGTGCAGCCTTGACGCCTGCGATCGTGGAGCCCTTCTGGCCGATGGCGACGTAGATGCAGCGAACCTGCTTCTTGTCGTCGCCGCTCTCCCAGTTGGCCTTCTGGTTCAGGATCGCGTCGATGCAGACCGCGGTCTTGCCGGTCTTGCGGTCGCCGATGATGAGCTGACGCTGGCCGCGGCCGATCGGGGTCATGGCGTCGATAGCCTTGATGCCGGTCTGCAGCGGCTCCTCGACAGGCTGGCGCTCGAGCACCGAGGCAGCCTGAAGTTCGAGGGCGCGGGTCTCGGAAGACTCGATGTCGCCGAGGCCGTCGATGGGCTTGCCCAGGGGATCCACGACGCGGCCGAGGTAGCCGTCGCCCACGGGGACCGACAGCACGTCTCCGGTGCGCTTGACTTCCTGGCCTTCTTCGATGTGCTCGTAGTCACCGAGGATGACCGCACCGATTTCGGTGGCATCCAGGTTCAGTGCCACACCGAGAACTCCGCCGGGGAATTCGAGGAGTTCGTTGGACATCGCCGACGGCAATCCGGACACGTGAGCGATTCCGTCGCTCGTGTCAGTTACCGTGCCGACCTCCTCGCGGGAAGACTCCGGTGAGTAGCTCGCGGTGAAGTTATCGATCGCGCTACGGATCTCGTCGGAGGAGATCGTCAGCTCCGCCATAGTGTTTCCTGCTCTTCCTTCAAATGATCGCGGGGTGAAATGTCTCGAAAGTCGAGACGCTTCTTCTCGTTACTGTGTCCGTGTCGGACTATTTGAGCGTCTTTCGCAATGCAGCGAGGCGGCCTGCCCCGCTACCGTCGATGACCTCGTCGCCGATACGAACGACGAGTCCGCTGAGCAGTTCGGCATCGACCTCGACATGCACCGTGACCTGCTTGCCGTACGTGCGGGTCAGAGTGGCCGTCAACTTCTCGAGCTGACTGTCGCTCAGTGGGGCTGCGCTGCGGACGTGTGCCACCGCGCGGTCGCGCTGCTCGGCGGCCAGATCGGCCAGTCCGTTCAGTACGTCGGCGGGGGCCGCCTTCCGCGGACGCGTCACGGCCTGGACTGCGAGTGCCTCGGTAACCGCGGTGACCTTGCCGTAGAGCAGACGACCGAGCAGCTCACGCTTGGCCTGCGAAGGCTTCGAGCGATCGGACAGGGCCTGCTCGAGCTGCGGATTGGCGGCAATGATCCGTCCGAGCCGGAACAACTCGTCCTCGACCGTGTCCAACTGATCCTGATCGGCTGCGGCGCGAAGCAGCGCTTCGCGTCCCAGCTCGACCAGCGAGTTCAGCAGGTCACGGGCCGTGGACCAGCTTTCGCCGGCGGCGGCCTTGACGATCGTCGCCGTCGCACTCGACACCTGGCCAGAGAAGACCTCTCCGGCCAGATCGCTTCGCCGAGCGCCCTCGACCGACGAATCGGCGAGAGCGGTACGCAACGTGCGCTGCGCGTCGAGAGTTTCGACGACGGCGAACAACTCGGCACCGGTCTGAGCGGCGACGGCTGTTGCCTCGCCATCCGACGCGGAACCCAGAGCTTCGTGGGCAACCGTCCGCGTGCGAGCGAGTGCCTCACGAGAAGTTGCGTACATGGTTCGACTCACTTTCCTGATGCGGAGTCCGCGGTGACGGAATCCAGCTCGTTGAGGAAGCGATCGATCGAACTGGAGCGCTTCGCATCGTCGGACAACTGCTCTCCGATGACCTTCTCAGCGAGTTCGACGGCCGTGCGTCCCAGATCTCCCCGAAGCTCGGTGACGATCTGCTGACGCTGAGCAACGAGCTGATTGTGGCCTGCAGCCACGATCCGGTCGCTTTCTTCCTGCGCCTTTTCCTTCATCTCGGCAAGAATTGCCTGCCCCTGGGTGCGCGCTTCCTCGCGGATCTGCGCAGCCTCGGAACGGGCGTCGGCCAGCTGAGCGTGGTACTGCTCGAGCGCAGCCTTTGCTTCGGCCTGTGCCTCTTCGGCTTTCTTGATGCCGCCTTCGATGAGCTCGGAACGCTCGGAGAGGACAGTCTGGAAACGCGGTACGACGTACTTCCAGAACAGGAAGCCGATGATCACGACACAGACGATCGACCAAACGATGTCGTATGTTGCGGGCAGCAGCGGGTTCTGGGATTCACCTTCCCCGGCTGCGAGCAGCGTTATCGCGTTTGTCATCGCGCTCTCAGAGAATGAAGCCGGCGACGAGGCCGATCAGGGCGAGGGACTCGGTGAATGCAATGCCGAGGAACATGGTCGTACGGAGCTGACCGGCCAGCTCGGGCTGACGAGCAGTGGCTTCCATGTTCTTGGCGACGACGAGGCCGAGGCCGATGCCACCGCCGATCGCTGCGAGGCCGTAGCCGATGGCGCCGTATCCGCTGGCGGTGATTTCCTGCGCCTGGGCCAGAACTTCAAGGCTCATTCGGTTTTCCGTTCCCTTTCTTCGGTCCACATCCGGGTGTCGGAGGTGGCGGTGTAGCTGGTTCGGTCTGTTGGTCGGTCAGTGCTGGTCGGAAAGATCAGTGCGAGTCGGCGTGCAGCGATAGATCGATGTAGATCGCCGTCAGCAGCGCGAAGATGTACGCCTGCAGGAAGATCACGAGCATCTCGAACATCGTGAACAGGAAGCCCATGATCAGCGAGGGTGCCGCGAAGATCTTCAGGCCGGCAGAGGCCTCGAAGAGGAAGAACTGCGTGGCGCTGAAGAACAGCACGAGCATGATGTGACCGGCGAGCATATTGGCCAGCAGACGCACCGTGAGCGTGAACGGGCGAAGCACGAAGTTCGAGATGAACTCGAGCGGAATCAGCAGTACGTGCATGGCCTTCGGAATGCCCGGGATCACGATGGTGCCCTTGACGAACTTGGCTGCGCCGAACTTCTTCACACCGGCATAGATGAACGCGATGTACGCGACTGCGGCCAACACGATCGGCAGACCGATGCGGGCGTTGGCCGAGATGTTCAGGAACGGAATGATCGCGCTGAGATTCACCGCGAAGACCGTGAAGAAGATCGTCATGATGACGGGCAGGAAGCGTCGTCCCTGTTCCTTGCCGAGGACGTCCTCGGCCACGTGGATACGGACGAAGTCGAGAGCGATCTCGGCGACGTTCTGGATTCCGCGCGGAACGATCTTGGGGCTGCGCAGAGCGATCAGCATGAAGACGATCAGCAGAGCCGACATCAGGATGCGGATGAGCATCAGCCGGTCGAGCTCGAACGGAGTTCCCTCGAACAGCACCGCGGGAGGAAAGAAATCGGATAGTGACGGCGGACTGAACTCCGCAGCCAGGTTGGTGACGCTCAGCGGTCTCTCCCGTGTTCGGGCCGCAACCGAGTTACGGCTGCGGTTCGATCGGACAATGACGATCTATCAAGTCGACGAAAATCGGCTCGCAATCGTCAGAGGCTGAGGCCCGGTCTTCATTGGCCAAGCGTCTGTCGGGTGTCGGCGACTCACGTCGACTCGGCAACTCTCAGGGCGAAACCTTACGTTGCCGAAGTCTGTGACTCCGGGCCTACTGTAAGGAAGCTCACGCTGACTGCTACCTGCGGGGGTCCAGTCCGGGGAAAAAGTCTCTTTCGTCCCGGTCCTGCCCACCGCTTGATGCAAACTTTATCAACAGAACTACGACGTTGTGTAGGCGGCCCTCAGCTTAACCGATTACGACAGCCTGTCGTACTACCGGCCGTCGGGGTTGTCGGCGGAGGGAGCACTGTCGACGTAGGCGACCTTCGTCCTGACGACCCCGAACACCTCGGCACCGAGAACGACCACCAGCGCCCCCAGGATGGTCAACCCCAACGAGTAGCGGTTGTAGAAGTCGGCGTCCTTGAGTGCGACCAGCACTATCAGTGCGATCACCATCTTCACCAGCCAACCGCCCAGCAACAACGCTCCGACGGCCGAGGCCGGAAAACGCGTGGTGAGAGCGACCGACAGTGCCGTCGTGATGACGAAACCTCCACCGATCGCCACCCCGATCAGCGATCCCCACAAGCCGGGAGTGCCGGCCGCAGCGACCGAAATGCCGACGCTGACGACGGTGAGCACCACCAAGCCGATCAGTCCGTAACGAACGGCGGCGCGGAGCGGCGCGAATTGGTCGGGCATCGACTGCGGAGTGAAGGTCACAGTTGCCGAGAATACCCACCGC
The DNA here is from genome assembly GCF_044542515.1 of Rhodococcus sp. NPDC078407. Taxonomy (NCBI): domain Bacteria; kingdom Bacillati; phylum Actinomycetota; class Actinomycetes; order Mycobacteriales; family Nocardiaceae; genus Rhodococcus; species Rhodococcus sp. NPDC078407. The sequence continues at coordinate 13,036 of NZ_JBITUQ010000023.1, forward strand.
ACGTCCGGAAGGACCCCACGGCATCAGCTGCGACGTCGAGCGTTTCGACGTTGCGATCCGCGCGTTCGGTCCACCCGGAGGGTCGGCACGGCGGTGACGACCAGCGCGAATACGAGACCGGCCGCGACCAGTAAAACCACTATCCGGCGATCGAGCAGAGAGGATCCGACCGCCCCGAAAGCGAGAACACCGACCCAGAGGTAGATCACCAACACCACCCGGCGATGCGAATGCCCGATCTGCAGCAACCGGTGGTGCAGGTGCATTTTGTCGGGACTGAAAGGACTTCGCCCGGCCCTCGTACGCCGGATGACGGCGAGCAACAGATCGAGTATCGGAATGAGCATCACGGCACCGACGAGGAGGAGCGGAGAGAGCAGACCCAGCAGATCGCGAGGGCCGTATGCCGTCAACGGAATCCGCCCTGATGCACTCGTCGAGATGGTGGCCAGCGTCAGCCCGATGAGCATCGATCCCGAGTCACCCATGAAGATGCGCGCGGGTTGAAAGTTGTGCGGCAGAAATCCCAGACACGCGCCGGCGAGAGCAGCCGCGATCAAAGCCGGTGGATAGACGCCGACATCGCCGCCCTGCTCCTGCAACAGCCCCACCGAGAAGATGCAGATGGCCACCGACGAGATGAGCCCGAGGCCGGCAGCAAGCCCGTCGAGCCCGTCGACGAAATTCATCGCGTTGACAATGACGACAGTGATCAGAACTGTCACCAATCCGGCTTGCAATTGGTCCAGTACCAACGTGGTTCCGGGCTGTCCTCCCTCGCCGCCCCACGGCTGGTAGAGCACTACCCAACTCACACCCATGATCACGAGGACCCCGGCCGCGGTGACCTGGCCGACGAACTTGGTCAGAGCGTCCAGACCCCAGCGGTCGTCGATGACGCCGACCAGCACGATCACGAAACCGGCCACCAGTGCGGCCGGAATATCGCGGTTGTAGGCCACGTCGAATCCTCGCGCGAGCGCCGGCAGCTGCGATGCGAACAGCAGCGCAGCCAGCATGCCCACGTAGATGCCCACTCCCCCGAGCCTCGGGGTGGCGCGCACGTGTACGTCACGATCGCGGGGGACGGCAACAGCACCGAATTTGATCGCTGCCACTCTGACTCCACCGGTGGCGAAGAACGTGACGACGGCGGCAGTGAAGAAGACCAGCAGCAGCTCGCGGATCGGAACGCCGGCACCGAGGTTCGACTGAGCCAGCACCTCGACGCTCATACGGGACCGACGGGCATATCAGGACGCTCCCGGAACCAGGCTCTCGGCGGTGACACCGAGAACCTCGGCAATCTTCTCGGTGGGAACGGCACCGACCCTCAGAACTCGTGCTCGGTCGCTCGTGAGATCGACGATGGTCGACGCCACCGCATGATCGGCCCGTCCTCCGTCGAGATACACCGCAGCAGACCCACCCAACTGCTCGCGCGCCTCTGTGACCGTGGTGGCGGGCGGGCTTCCCGAGATGTTGGCGCTGGAGACGGCGAGCGGGCCGACCTCACGCAGCAGTTCGAGTGCAACCGGGTGCAGCGGCATCCGCAGCATCACGGTGCCCTGAGCATCCCCCAGATCCCAGGCCAACGATGGTGCTTGCTGCACGACGATGCTCAATGCACCGGGCCAGAACGCACGAATCAGATCTCGGGTACGCGGCCGGACACTCTGGACCAATCCATCGATGGAGTTCCACGAGCCGACGAGCACGGGAACCGGCATATCGCGTCCCCTCCCCTTGGCGCGGAGCAGATCGGTGACGGCGCTGCCGTCGAAGGCATCGGCCGCGATCCCGTACAGGGTGTCCGTGGGCATGACCACGAGTCGGCCGGACTTGAGGGCACCGCGTGCCGCGGTCAATCCCGCAGCGCGCGCGTCGGCTTCACTGCAGTCGTAAACGGTACTCACGGTGCTCATCCTTCCACTTGCGGTGACGGCATGATGCCAGGTGCAGCTCCAGCCGTCAGACCGAGGGAACGTGCGCCCGCGTGGCGACGACGAACCTGGGTCTGCCGGCCAGGTCCGGATGGGCGATGACGTCGGCGAACACCCGTCGCCGAGACAGCAGCGCCGCCACCTCGTCACCGTTGGAGTCGTCGTGCTCGATGGCGACTGCGCCGCCAATTCGAAGCCAGCGGGCGACGTTGCCGATCATCGGCTCGATGACCGATAGTCCATCGACTCCCCCGAACAGAGCCATGTGTGGATCGTGATCGATCACTTCGGGATCGAGTTGTGCCCCTTCCGGGACATAGGGCGGGTTCGCCACGATCATGTCGACCGCGCCGTCGAGCTCGACCAAGACATCGCGTGCCGTGACGTCACCGTGGTGCAGTGTGATCGGGGTGTCGCCCTCGCCGCCGCGCAAGTCTGCATTGCGCCTCGCCCACGCCAACGCCGACGGGTCCAGCTCGACGGCATGCACGACGGCGTCCGGACGAGCGTTCGCGATCGCCAGTGCCAGAGCACCCGAGCCCGTACAGAGGTCCAGGACAACGGGCGGGTGGTGGTCCACATTTTCGAGAAAGGCGAGAGCCCAGGCCAACAGAAGTTCGGTTTCCGGCCGGGGCACGAACACTCCCGGGCCGACTTCCACGTCGATGTTACCCAGCGAGGTTGTACCCGTGATGTATTGCAGTGGAATACGTTTCGCGCGCTGTTCGACGGTTCGAAAGTAGGCCTCGACAAGCTCTGGTTCGACCAGAGGAACCAGACCGAGACGTCCGCGTTCCACACCGACGAGGTGCGCGGCGAGGAGTTCGGCGTCGACACGAGGACTCGGCACACCGGCCGCCTCGAGCGTCGATGTTGCTTCGAGTATGGCTAGGCGTAGCGGCTTTCGGCTCACCTGTTCAGACTGCCACGATCCCCCGACGACTCACTCACACGCGTCCCAGCAACTCCGACTTCTTGGAGAAGAACTCGTCGTCGGTGAGGAATCCCTTCGCGTGCAATCCGGCAAGAGCCTCGATCGCGGCGGTGATCTCGGAGATGTCGACGCCTGACGAATAGCCCTGAGTCGACGGGTTCGAGGACTGTGCCGAGGGGGACGGCTGTGTCGAGGAGGACTGCGGTCCCGCTTGGTTCTGCGCGTTGGTTCCGCTCGACTGTTGGTCGACTCGAGGGAGGCTCCCGGCGGTGAACGTGCCGTACTGGCTGGTGAACTCCAGCGACCCCGGCCCACCGCCCTGCTGCTGCTGCACTCCTCCGATGGAGTGGTCGAGCGTGTCGTACACGGCCAATTCGCCGCCCACGAGTACCGCGAGGCGTCGAGACCCCGGGAACACCGCGTACTGCGACCCGTTCTGGCCGCCGCTCGAACTCGGCGATCCCAGATCCGAGGGCCACCACGAACCGGTTCCGAACGAGTTACCGGCGAAGGAACCACCGGCGGACTCCCGCGGCGGATACACCTGGTGCTGCGACAGCACCGCAGACAGATCACGACACAAACCGTCGACCCGACTCTTGAGTCCGTGATCGAACATGTTGCCCACCATCGTCATTCCGCCGCGCATCCACTGGCCACTGCCGCCGAGCTCGGGAATGTTGAACTGAGCCATGGTGCCGCGGCCGTTGTTCACGGCGTCGAGCATGGTGCGGACCGCGTCGGTCGAGATGCCGTAACGCGACGACAGTTCGGTGACGGCGTTCTCGCCTTCAGGTGTCAAGCGCTGGTTCATTCTGCTGCGCCTCTCGGGGCTTCGAAACGGGATCGAACCTGGATGCAAGGGTAACGCACCGGACCGAGGACCGGCCGATCGAATTCTGTAAAGCCTTGCGCCGCAACTACTCTGCTTGCATGCGAGCGTCGCGGTCGGCCTTGGCCAGCGCGTCGAGCAACGCATCCATGTCACCGTCCAGCAATGCGTCCAGGTTGTGCGCCTTGAACCCGATGCGGTGGTCGGTGATGCGATTCTCGGGGTAGTTGTAGGTCCTGATTCGCTCGGAGCGGTCGACGGTTCGCACCTGGCTGGCCCGGCCGGCCGATGCCTCTTCGTTGGCAGCTTCTTCTGCGGCCGCCTGCAGGCGTGCTGCGAGAACCTGCATCGCGCGTGCCTTGTTCTGCAGCTGCGAACGTTCGTTCTGGCACGTCACCACGATGCCCGTGGGAAGGTGCGTGAGCCGGACAGCGGAGTCGGTGGTGTTGACGCCCTGACCACCCTTGCCGGAGGAACGGTAGACGTCGATGCGCAGATCGGTTTCGTCTATCTGGACTTCTTCGACCTCGTCGGGTTCGGGATACACCAGAATGCCGGCCGCGGACGTATGCACGCGTCCCTGAGATTCGGTGACGGGCACTCGCTGCACTCGGTGCACGCCACCCTCGAACTTCAGTCGCGCCCACACACCGTCGAGCGGGTCCTTGGTCTTGATCGACAACGTCGCGTCCTTGTATCCGCCCAGGTCGGATACGTTCGCGTCCAGGACCTCCACCCGCCAGCCACGGCGTTCGGCGTAGCGCACGTACATCCGCGCGAGATCGGCCGCGAAGAGCGCAGATTCCTCGCCGCCCTCACCCGACTTGACCTCCATCACGATGTCGTCGCCGTCGTGCGGGTCGCGTGGTGCGAGCAGGTCTGTGAGGGTCTGCTCGAGGTGCAGGACCGTTGCTTCGAGCTCGGGGATTTCGGCGGCGAACGAAGAATCGTCGGCGGCCAGTTCGCGCGCGGCTTCGAGATCGTCCTGAGCGGACGTCAGCTTGGTATGAGCGGACATGATCGGTGCCAGCTCGGCAAATCTTTTGCCTGCCCTGCGTGCCGCGGACGGATCATTGTGCAGCGCGGGGTCGGCGAGTTGCTGTTCGAGGCCGGAGTGTTCGGCAAGGATGTCGTCGATGGCCGAAGGCTTGACTGTTCTCGCCATGGGGATGACTCACTCTCGAACGCCGGTGCAACTGGGTGTGGACACAAAAAAACCGACGCCCGCCCTGTGGTTCACAGGACGGGCGTCGGCGAAACAGCTAGCTGTCTGCGTCGGCCTTCTTGCCGGCGCGCTTGCCGTAGCGAGCCTCGAAGCGAGCGACGCGGCCACCGGTGTCGAGAATCTTCTGCTTGCCGGTGTAGAAGGGGTGGCACTGCGAGCAGACCTCGACGCTGATGCGCTCTTTGTCGGTGGTGCTTCGGGTCTCGAAAGTATTGCCGCAACCACAGACGACTGTCGTCAGTGTGTAGTCGGGGTGAATTCCTGCCTTCATGGTGTCCTTACCGTTCTTTGTAATGGTCGCCGGGTCGCCTTCGCCGATCGAAGACGTGAACCGGAACCGGACTCGGCCGTTGATTATGCCAGAGCATGCATACGCCCTGCTAATCGTCGGTACTTCTGTGCCGACAGATGCTTACAACGCGCGCACCTGCCGGCTTGTTCCCCGGGTGAAAGATCCGGGGAACGACCTATCAGTCGTTGTTGCCGCCGGGTGCCGTCTTGGAAACTTCCATCAGGAACTCGAGGTTGTTCTTGCTCTTCTTCAGGCGGTCGACCAGCAGGTCGATGGCCTGATGGGAGTCGAGTCCGGACAACACACGACGCAGCTTGTGCACCACGGCCGCCTCGTCGGGAGCCAACAGCAATTCGTCGTGGCGGGTGCTGGACGGGTTGATATCGACGGCCGGGAACACTCGCCGCTCGGCGATCTTGCGATCGAGTTTGAGCTCGGCGTTGCCGGTGCCCTTGAACTCCTCGAAGATCACGGTATCGCCGGTGGAACCGGTTTCGACCATGGCCGTGGCGATGATCGTCAGCGATCCACCGTGCTCGATGTTTCGAGCCGCACCGAGGAATCGCTTCGGCGGGTAGAGCGCGGTCGAGTCGACACCACCGGACAGAATTCGTCCCGATGCCGGCGAGCTGTTGTTGTACGCACGTCCTAGACGGGTGATCGAGTCGAGCAGAACCACCACGTCCTGTCCGGCTTCGACCAGACGCTTGGCGCGCTCGATCGCCAACTCGGCAACCGCAGTGTGGTCGCCCGGTGGCCGGTCGAAGGTCGAGGCAATGACCTCGCCCTTCACCGAGCGCTGCATGTCCGTCACTTCTTCGGGACGCTCGTCGACGAGGATCACCATCAGATAGCACTCGGGGTTGTTGATGGCGATCGCGTTGGCGATGGCCTGCAGAACGCTCGTCTTACCGGCCTTCGGCGGGCTGACGATCAATGCGCGCTGGCCCTTACCGATGGGCATCACCAGGTCGATGATGCGTGTGGTGAGGATGTTCTGCTGTGTCTCGAGACGCAGCCGCTGATTCGGGTACAGCGGAGTGAGCTTGCCGAACTCCGGACGCTTGCGCGCGGCCTCGACCTCTCCCCCGTTGACGGTATCCAGACGGACCAGCGGGTTGAACTTCTGCCGCTGGCTCGACTGCTCGCCTTCGCGTGCCACCCGCACTGCTCCGGTGACGGCATCGCCACGACGCAGACCGTTCTTACGCACGAGGTTCATCGACACGTAGACGTCGTTCGGTCCGGCCAGGTAGCCCGAGGTGCGGACGAACGCATAGTTGTCGAGAACGTCCAGGATGCCGGCTACCGGCTGGAGGACGTCATCCTCGCGAATCTCGGTGTCGCGCTCGCGTCCGCCGCCGCCGTCGTTGCCCTCGCCGCGGTCGCGTCCACGACGACGCTCACGGAACCGGCGCCCCCGACGACCGCGGCCTTCGCCGTCGTCGTCCTGATTGTTGTCGCGGTTGTCGCGCGGGCCGTTGTTGCGATCCTCGTTGCGGTTGTCGTTACGACCGTCGCCCTGATTGCGATTGCGGCCGTTGCGATCGCCCTGATTGCGGCCACCGTTGTCGCGATTGGAACCGTCGCGATTGGAACCGTCGCGGTTGCCATTGTCGCGATTGGAATTGTCCCGGTTGGAATTGTCCCGGTCACCCTGGTTGCGATCACCCTGGTTGCGATCACCCTGGTTGCGGTCACCCTGGTTGCGATCACCCTGGTTGCGGTCGCCCTGGTTGCGGCTGCCGTTGTCGGTGTCACGCGGTTCGCGCTCGGCACCGTCCTGGCGGTTTCGCTCGCCGCGGCTGCGTCGCGGGCGCTCGGGGGTCGTGTTGTCGTCGCCCTCGCCCTGCGTGTTGCTCGGCGCGATCGTCTCCGAAGGAGTGGTCGCCGCGTTGTCCGATCCGGCAGAACTGTCACCGCCGTCGAGCGGGAGCTGATCGGGGGCACCGGCGCGACGACCCGCTGCCCGACGACCACGGGTACGGCGCCCGGTCTCGGGAGCTGCGTCGCCGGAATCGGATGGGGTGCCGGCCGACTGCGACTCGGGTGCCGCGGCCGCTTCGGCTGCGGGCTGATCTTCGACAACAGCAGCCGTTGCAGCGGATCGACGCGTCCTGGGTGCATCTGACTTGGGTGCGTCGGACTTGGGTGCATCGGACTTGGCTGCTTCGGTCTTGGCCGAGCCCGACTTCGCCGACGAGGCACCCGACTGACGCTCGGAGATCGCAGCGATCAGATCGCCCTTGCGCATACCGGAGATGCTCTTGATGCCGAGTTCGCCAGCGAGGCTGCGTAGCTCGGTGAGAACCATTCCGGACAGGCCGCCGCGTCGACGTGACGTTTCGGGCGCAGAGATGAGTTCCGTATCGGTCACGGAGGTCCTTTCCTTCCCTCGCTCGCTCGATGCGCAGCCGAGGGTTCGTTCCGCAGCTCGGCTTTCTGCCGAACTCGGATATTGCCGTTCATGTTCGACGCACTCCGTCGACGACACCATCGATCCGGAACCGTAGAAGACCACGGGGAGGATCGAGTCAGGAGCGTCACATCACTCGGACGTTGGAATCCCCCGAATACAGCGACCTGAATGCCCTGACGAAACCGGCGTCTGAAGCGCACGATGTACGGACAAGGTTCACCATAGCGCCGTTGTCCTCAGTCGGCAAGAACCCTACCCGGCGTTGTCACGAGATCGTGACTGCGTCGGCCACGTCGAGGTCGAGCACGCGCCACCCCTCGGCGGTGGCCGCCTCGCGAAGATCCTCCGGAAACGGCTCGGTGCACAGCGCCATGACGGTCGGTCCCGCACCGGAGACCACAGCCGCGATGGATCGGGCCCGCAGAGTCGCGATCCAGCGCGTCGTGTCGGGCAGCGCTTGGGCGCGTTGGCCCTGATGCAGCAGATCCTCGGTTGCGGACATCAGCAGGTCCGGACGCTCGGTGAGCGCCACCACTGCGAGAGCGCTTCGACTCACGTTGAACGCCGCATCACGATGGGGCACCAACTCCGGCAACAACCCCCGAGTGTGCGAGGTGGACGAGCGCTCGGACGGCACGAGCACGACGACCTTGATGCTGGGATGCACCTCGAGCCTGACCGCCGCGTACTTTCGTGCCGTCACACTGGCATTGGGCGGTTCGCTCCACGACACGACGGCACCGCCGAGGCAGCTCGCCGACGCGTTGTCGGGATGACCCTCGAACTCGGACGACAACTGAACGAGCTGGCTGTCCGACAATGCACCGGCCGGATCGACCTTCGCGGCGAGCGCGTTGGCCGCTGCGAGACCCCCGACCACAGCCGACGCGGACGATCCGAGTCCGCGGGAGTGAGGAATTACGTTGCGGCAGTGAATATCCAAGCCATCAGCCCACACTCCGGCAGCTTCGAGTCCCCGCTCGATGGCGCGGACGACGAGGTGCGTCGGCCCCCACGGCACATCCGCCGACCCCTCGCCGTCGACATGAATCCGAAGTCCCGATGCGGTGGTCGTGACCTCGATTTCGTCGTAGAGCCCCAAAGCGATTCCGAGACTGTCGAATCCGGGCCCGATGTTGGCGCTGGACGCCGGAACGCGTGCGGTCACCGTGAGCCCGATCGGAAGTGTCGTCGTCATGGCCGGAGAGTCCGTCAACTCAGGCCAGCTCGAGCGCAGCCGCGACAGCGACGGGATCCACCGAAATCGGCTCTACGACAGGCATTCCCGACAATGCCGTATCGGGATCCTTCAGGCCGTTTCCGGTGACCGTGCACACCACGGTCAGGCCCGGTTCGAGCCATCCTTCCTTCCGAGCTGCGAGCAGCCCGGCGACACTGGCCGCAGAGGCGGGTTCGACGAACACACCCTCGGTCTTGGCGATCAACCGGTACGCCTCGAGGATCTCCTCGTCGGTCGCTGCACGGAATGCACCGCCCGATTCCTCCTTGGCGTTGACGGCACCGTTCCAGGATGCGGGCGAACCGATACGGATCGCGGTGGCGATCGTCTCCGGATCCTTCACCGGTGCACCGTGAACCAGCGGGGCAGCACCAGCGGCCTGCACTCCCAGCATCCGCGGCTTGCGGGTGGTGAGACCGTCGCGAAAGTACTCGGAGTACCCGCGCCAGTAGGCAGTGATGTTGCCGGCGTTTCCGACCGGCAACGCATGGATGTCCGGGGCGTCGCCGAGGGCGTCACAGATCTCGAACGCCGCGGTCTTCTGGCCTTCGATACGAACGGGATTGACCGAGTTGACCAATCCGATTGTCGGGAACTCCGCGGTGGTCTTGCGGGCCAATTCGAGGCAATCGTCGAAGTTACCCTGCACCTGAATGATCTTGGCTCCGTGCATGACCGCTTGCGCAAGCTTGCCCATGGCGATCTTCCCCTGCGGGACGAGCACCGCACAGCTCATCCCGGCCTTGGCCGCGTAGGCGGCCGCCGAAGCCGAGGTGTTGCCGGTCGAGGCGCAGAGCACGGCTTCCTGGCCACGGGCGAGAGCGTCGGTCACCGCCATGGTCATTCCGCGGTCCTTGAAGGAACCTGTGGGATTGAGCCCTTCGACCTTGAGATGCACTGTGCAGCCGGTCAATTCGGACAGGTGCCCGGCGGGCAACAGCGGAGTTCCGCCTTCGCGCAGCGTGACGGTCTTCCAGTCCGGTCCGATGGCCAGACGCGAGCGGTACGCCTCGATCAGACCGGGCCAGGGGGTGTGGACGCTCATACTGTGGTGCCTTCCAATCGGAGAACGCTGGCGACGTGGACGACCACATCGAGCTGTTCGAGCGATGCAACTGTTTCGGACAGCGCGGAATCGGCCGCGAGGTGGGTGACGACGACGAGCCTGGCTCCGTCACCCGAGCCGTGCTGGCGCACCGTCGAGATACTGACGTCGCGCTTGGAGAACTCCGCCGCCACGGTCGCCAGCACGCCGGGCTTGTCCGCGACCTGCATGCTGACGTAGTAGCGAGTGAGGATGTCACCCATGGGGGCCACCTTGAGCTTGGCGTACTTGGATTCGAGGGGACCCCGTCCCCCGTAGAACTTGTTGCGCGCGGCCATGACCAGATCGCCGAGTACGGCGGATGCCGTCGGAGCGCCGCCTGCGCCCTGTCCGTAGAACATCAGACGTCCGGCGGCCTCGGCTTCGACGACGACGGCGTTGAACGCACCGTTGACCGATGCCAGCGGGTGCTCCAGCGGAACCAGCGCCGGGTAGACCCGGGCGGAGATTCGCTCCTTGCCCTTGGGCGTGACGATCCGCTCGCAGATGGCCAACAGTTTGATGGTGCAGTCCAGCGACTTCGCAGTCTCGAGGTCGTCCGTAGTGATGTTGCTGATGCCCTCGCGGTAGACGTCCCCGGCAGTGACCCGCGTGTGGAATGCGATGGACGCCAGGATGGCGGCCTTCGACGCCGCGTCGTAGCCCTCGACGTCGGCGGTCGGGTCGGCCTCGGCGTAGCCCAGACGCCCTGCCTCGGCCAGGGTTTCGGCGTAGTCCGCCCCGGTCTCGTCCATGGCGGAGAGAATGAAGTTGGTGGTGCCGTTGACGATCCCGGCGACCTTGTTCACGCGGTCACCGGCGAGGGACTGCATCAGTGGACGAACGACCGGAATGGCTCCGGCCACGGCCGCCTCGAAGTACAGGTCGGCACGCGACTTCTCGGCTGCGTCGGCAAGTTCGCCGGTGTACTCGGCCAACAGGGCCTTGTTCGCCGTGATGACGGACTTGCCCTTCTCCAGCGCAGAAAGCACCAACTTGCGGGGAATGTCGATGCCGCCGAGTACCTCGACGACGATGTCGACGTCGTCGCGGCCGACCAGCTCTGCCGGGTCGTCGGTGAGCAGCTCGGCCGGTACTCCCCGGTCGCCATCGATTCGACGCACTGCGATGCCCCGAATCGCCAGTGGCGCACCGATTCTCGCCTCGAAATCCTCCGCGTTCTCGGTGAGGATCCGGACGACCTCGCTACCGACGTTTCCGAGTCCGAGTACGGCGACGCCTATCGGCTTCGATGTCATGGCTGAACCTCCAAGCTGAGCAGATCTTCGATTGTTTCCCGCCGCAGGATCAGGCGTGCTTGCCCGTCCACGACCGCAACCACAGCGGGCCGCGTCAGCAGGTTGTAGCGACTGGACATGGAGTAGCAATAGGCCCCGGTGGCCGCTACCGCGAGCAGGTCACCCGGCCCGACATCTGCCGGCATCCAGGTGTTCTTGATGACGATGTCGCCGCTCTCGCAATGCTTTCCAACCACCCGAGCCAGGACTGCCTCGGCGTCGCTCGAGCGTGAGACCAGCCGACAATCGTATTCGGCCTGATACAGCGAGGTCCGAATGTTGTCGCTCATGCCGCCGTCGACGCTGATGTAGCGCCTACGCGTCGACTTGTCGACGGTGACATCCTTGATCGTGCCGACCTCGTAGAGCGTCACTGTCCCCGGTCCGGCGATGGCGCGGCCGGGCTCGACGGCAATCGTCGGAACCGGTAGTCCTACTGCGGCGGACTCCGTCTCGACGATGGCGGTCAGCTTCGCCGCGAGTTGCTCCACCGGGGGCGGATCGTCACTCGGCACGTACGAGATACCCATGCCGCCGCCGAGATCGAGTGTCGAAATCTGTGCGGTCTTGTCGACGCCGAACTCCGAGACGATGTCTCGCAGCAGCCCGATGACCTTGTGGGCTGCCAACTCGAAACCGTCGACCTCGAAGATCTGCGACCCGATGTGACTGTGCAGTCCGACGAGGCGCAGGTTGTCGGCAGCGAACACGCGCCGGACCGCGTCGAGTGCGGAGCCGTCGGCGAGCGAGAACCCGAACTTCTGATCCTCGTGCGCGGTCGCGATGAACTCGTGCGTGTGCGCTTCCACACCGACGGTGATGCGGATCAGAACGTCCTGCACCACACCGGCTGCGCCGGCGACACCGTCGAGACGGTCGATCTCGATGTTGGAGTCGAGCACCACATGCTCGACGCCTGCGCGCACGCCGGCCTCGAGCTCTGCGACGGATTTGTTGTTGCCGTGCATGGCAATTCGGTTCGCGGGGAAGCCTGCGGCCAACGCAATGGCCAGCTCGCCGCCGGAGCAGATATCGAGCGAGAGACCCTCGTCGGCCACCCAACGCGCGATCTCTCCGCACAGAAAAGCCTTGGAGGCGTAGTGAACTCGCTCCGGCGCGCCGAAGGCGGCGGCCATCTCACGGCAGCGCGAACGGAAGTCGTTCTCGTCGATGACGAACAGAGGCGTCCCGTACTGTTCCGCGAGATCGGTGACCGACACTCCGGCGAGACGAACCGTGCCGTCGTCACCGCGCTCGGCATTACGGGGCCATACCTGCTCGGGAAGCGTCGTCATCTCCGACGCGGCGCTCGGACGCTCGGACATCGATTGCACGGCTGGGGCGTCGGCGTGCTTGGGCCCTGCCGGATGTGCGCTCACATGCGCTCCGGTGCGCTGACACCGAGCAGTTCGAGGCCGTTGGCCAGAACCTGCCGGGTGGCATTACCCAAGGCCAGTCGGGCGGTGTTCACAGGTCCGGGCTCCTCGTCTCCTTGTGGAAGTACTCGACACGCACCGTAGAAACGGTGGTAGGCCCCCGCCAGCTCTTCAAGGTAGCGGGCGATCCGGTGTGGTTCGCGTAGTTCTGCGGCACTGGCCACCACGCGCGGGTACTCGCCGATCGTCCTGATCAGCTCGCCTTCCTGCTCGTGCGTCAGCAGGCTCAGATCGGGATCGTCGGCGAGAATTCCCAGTTCGGCGGCATTGCGAGCGAGCGAGGCCAGCCGGGCGTGGGCGTACTGCACGTAGTAGACCGGGTTCTCGTTGCTCGCACTCGCCCACAGCGCGAGGTCGATGTCGATGCTGGAGTCGACGGACGAGCGGATCATGACGTATCGCGAGGCGTCGACGCCGATGGCGTCGACCAGGTCGTCGAGCGTGATGACGGTTCCGGCGCGCTTGCTCATCTTCACCGCGACGCCGTCGCGCACGAGGTTGACCATCTGGCCGATCAGCACCTCGACGGTCTCGGGGTCGTCCCCGAATGCCGCCGCGGCCGCCTTGAGCCGCCCGATGTATCCGTGGTGGTCGGCTCCGAGCATGTAGATGCACAGGTCGAAACCGCGCTGACGCTTGTTCTGGAAGTAGGCGATGTCGCCTGCGATATACGCCGCGTTACCGTCGCTCTTGATGACGACGCGGTCCTTGTCGTCGCCGTACTCGGTGGACCTGAGCCACCAGGCCCCGTCCTCCTCGTAGAGACTCCCCGAGCTCTTGAGGTACTCGACCGACTTCTCGACGGCCCCTGACTCGAACAGCGAGTTCTCGTGGAAGTAGACGTCGAAGTCCACACCGAACTCGTGCAGGTTCGCCTTGATTCGGTCGAACATCAGGTGCGTTCCGATGGACCGGAACGCTTCTTCCTGAGCTTCGGGGGCCAGTGCGAGCGCCTCTGGTTCCGTCTCCAGCACCTTCGATGCGATCTCGGCGATGTACTCGCCCGCATAACCGTTCTCGGGTGCAGGCTCACCCTTCGCAGCGGCGATGAGCGAGCGGCTGAATCGATCGATCTGGGCACCGTGATCGTTGAAGTAGTACTCACGGGTGACCTCGGCACCGTGGGCGCTCAGGACGCGTCCGAGCGCATCGCCGACGGCCGCCCACCGGGTACCGCCCAGGTGCACCGGACCGGTGGGGTTGGCCGAGACGAATTCGAGGTTGACCCTCTTGCCTGCCATCGACGATCCGCCGCCGAACGCCGAACCTGCAGCCAGCACGCGGGCGACGATCTCCCCCTGCGCGGCGGCAGCGAGCCTGATGTTCAGGAAACCGGGTCCGGCGACATCGGCACTGTCGATCGCGGCGTCGGCTGCGAGCGCTTCGGCGAGCCAACCGGCGAAATCTCGGGGGTTGGCTCCGGCCTTCTTCGCGACCTGCAGTGCCACGTTGGTTGCGTAATCGCCGTGCTCGGGATTGCGGGGACGCTCGACGGTGAGCTTCCCAGGGAGAACGGATGCGTCCAGGCCGCGGTCGGCGAGCACCTTCGTGGCGGTCGCGTGGAGCAGTTCGGCAAGATCGGCGGGAGTCACAGGTAGCTATCCTATTGGCTGGTGTGCGGCGTACTCGCATCCACTGCCCGTCCGATCGCGGGCTCACCCGGCCCACGCGCTCGTTGCAGGCTCTGAGCACGCTCTCAGGCGGAGAACGTACAGTAAGGGCGCTCTGCGCGGACGGTGCGTCGCCACCCCCGTCACCAGCAGATACGCACGACCAGCGACACCGACCACCAACTTTCCTCGACTGAGAGAGCAACCACAGCGATGCCAACGGGTCCCGACAAAGGCAGTCAGAACAAGTCGGCTGCGAAGGCGGACAAAGCCATCAACGCAGCCAACAAGAAGTCAGCTCGCAAGCAGAAGGGCGGCGTGCCCGCCGCCAAGGGCAGGCAGATTCCCTGGCTGACGGTTGCCGGTGTCGTCGTGGTCGTCGGCCTCGTCGCTGGTCTCGGGATCAACCTGTACCCGAAGTACCAGGACCGCGCCGAAGCGCAGAAGTTCGAGCCCAGCGAGAGCAACCAGGATCCGTCGACGGACATCGACGGTGTGACCGTCCAGGAGTACCCGGCTGCTCTGCACGTCTCACGCGCGCAGCGAGTTGCGTACGATCAGTCGCCGCCCTTCGGTGGGCCACACGATGCCGTGTGGGCCACCTGCACCGGAATTGTCTACCCCGAGGCGATCCGCACCGAGAATGCCGTGCACTCGCTCGAGCACGGAGCCGTCTGGGTCACCTACAACCCGGATGATCTGAACGAAGACCAGGTCGAGTCGCTGGCCGACCGCGTAGACGGTGAAACCCAGATGATGATGTCGCCCTACCCCGGTCTCGACAGCCCGGTTGCGCTGCAGTCCTGGGGTCACCAGCTGAAGTTGGACAGCGTCGACGACGAGCGCATCGGCCAGTTCATCTCGGCCCTCCGCCTCAACCGCTTCGCTTACCCGGAGGTCGGTGCCAGCTGCGCATCGGTTCCGGGAACGGGCGACAACGCTTTCGATCCCGACAATCCCCCGTTGTTCGACGCCTCCGCGCCCGGCCCTGACGCGGTGCCGATGGACGGCGCCGGGATCACTCCCGACGCCAGCGAGATCGGCGGAACCGGCGGACTTCCCGGCGGTGCACAGCTGCCCAGCGACCTCGAGGTGCCCGCGAGCTGATGACCGAACCGACCGTCGACCCGTCCACCGTTCCGTCCGAGGCCAAGCGGAGCCAGCGCACCACGCTGGTGGCGTTGGCGCTGATCGCCGTCCTGGCGATCGGCTTCGCCGTGGGCTTTCTGGTGGGGAACCCGTTCCGTGACGGTGACAGCTCGCCTGCCGCGGACTCGGTCGATGTCGGCTTCGCCCAGGACATGACCGTGCATCACAACCAGGCGATCGAGATGGCAGCGGTTGCCTTGACCAACGCCCCCGATCAGGCCGTCAAGAGCCTCGCATTCGACATGCTCACCTCGCAGCAGAATCAGGTGGGCCAGATGCAGGGCTGGCTGGCGCTGTGGGACCGCGCACCGATATCGACCGACGGCTACATGACGTGGATGACCGAAGACGACTCCCACGGTCATTCGATGGGCGGCATGTCGATGGAACCGGGGTCCGCCGATCCCACCAGGGCCATGCCCGGCATGGCCAGTTCCGCGGAGCTGGCCGAGCTTCGGCAGGCCACCGGCACGGACGTCGACGTCATGTTTCTCCAGCTCATGCTTCGGCATCACGAGGGCGGCCTGGCCATGATGGAGTACGCCCGGATTCACGCGCAGTCCCCTGCGGTGATCAACTTGGCCGAATCCATGGTGGCTACCCAGACGAGCGAGTCGACGCTGATGAAGCAGATGCTCGCCGAGAAGGGTGCGCAGCCGCTGCCCGAGGGGTGATTTCGGCTCCCGTCGCCCATGCGCTAGTCTTTCGTACAGCCCAACAGGCACGCCGGTACTGCCGGTGCGCCCCCGTAGCTCAGGGGATAGAGCGTTCGCCTCCGGAGCGAAAGGCCGCAGGTTCGAATCCTGCCGGGGGCACACATCTTTGAACGCACGTGACCGTTGCAGCGTGACTGCCTCGAACGAGACGGTGGACGTCGATGTCCGAGAATCTCCCCCCGATCGAGACCGTCGTCGACGACTTGTATTCGCTACCTCCCGCCGAGTTCGTTTCCCATCGCTCCGCGTACGTAGCCCGGTTCAAGAAGTCCGGCGACAAAGCCGGTGCCGCGTCCATCGGCGCCTACCGCAAGCCCACGGTTGTCGCGTGGTTGGTGAACGTCCTCGCCCGCCGTGACGAATCGGCGCTGGCGGAACTGTTCGAGCTCGGCGAGCAGCTCGAGCGAGCACAACAGCGCGGTGACGGCCCCCGCCTACGCGAGTTGTCCACCGCTCGAAGCAGTTCGATACGCACCCTGACCGAGAAGGCCGTCTCCTTGGGGCGCGAACTCGGAGCGACCGTCGGCGACAACGCAGCGCGCGAGATCTCCAACACCCTCAACGCGGCGATGGCCGACCCCGAGATTCGCGACCGCGTACGTGCGGGCCGAACAGTCACTGCCGAAACCTACAGCGGCTTCGGGCCTGCGCTGCTCTCACTCGTTCCCGACCCGCCCGACGACGCCACGCCCGACGAAGCCGCGGCCGAGACGGAAATAGATGACGTACACCCGGCCGCGTCCGAGTCCGATTCCGACGACACCTCCGAGGCCGACGAGCTCCGCGAGGCCGAACGCCAGAAGCTGGTCGCGGAGCTCGAATCTGCCGACACCGCGTTCGCTGACGCACGCGATGCGGCCGAAGCCGCTGACTCCGAAACAGCGCGTGCTGCGTCCGAACGACGCAGCGCCACAGCGGAAGTCGAGAGACTCGAAACCGAGCTGGACGCCGCCAAGGCGAGAGCGAAGGCGGCGCGGAAAGCAGTGAAGCGGAGCGTCGCACAGGCGGAGTCGGCCGCGGAAGTGCTCGAGGCGGCCCGGGTACGCGTGACACAAGCCCAGTCGGCTCTCGAAGACCTGAGCTGACCTACCCTGGCGGCATGACCACACGCTGGCAAGCCGAGAACTCCGCCGACGATTCCAAGCGCTACATCGAGCGATTCGACCGCCTCTCCGAACGCGGCGTGGATCTGCACGGCGAGGCCCGCATGGTCGACGCGGTGGTCGCTCCCGCGTCGAGCATTCTCGATGCCGGCTGCGGGACCGGCAGACTCGGTGCCGAATTGGCTCGACGCGGACACCGTGTGACCGCAGTGGATCTCGATCCGATCCTGGCCGAGGCAGCGCGAGCACATTCCGAACTCGACGTTCATGTCGCCGATCTGACGACGCTGGATCTGGCACGGACCTTCGACGCAGCCGTGGCCGCGGGGAACGTACTTGTCTTCATGAAGCCCGGTACCGAACGCGCAGCGCTCGAACGCATTTGGGCACACCTGACCGAAGGCGGGGTGTTCGTCACCGGATTCGCCACCGATCGTGAGTACACCGTCACCGCACTCGACAGCGATTTGGCCGCGGTCGGTTTCGTCGTCGAACACCGGTTCTCGACCTGGGATCTGCGGCCCTGGCGCGACGAGGCGGATTGGGCTGTGACAGTGGCGCGAAAGCCGGCTCTGCTTGCCTGACATGACGCGCACCGAGGCCGCTCGGCGACGTTTCGGAGGTGATTCGACCGTTCTTCGAGTTCTTGCACCGTTGCCCGCAAAGGCACCCGTCTGCCTTCACTTCGCACACTCGTCGTAATTCGTCGTGGAGATTCGGTAGACGCTCGAACCGGACATCGTGGGAGGATGGACGGTATGCCAGCACCGTCTCCGCTTCCCCTCGATCCCATTGCAGAGGCGCACCGCCAGTGGACCGAGCACGGGTGGTCCGACGCTGCCGACGGCATGGCCGCGGTCACGTCGTTGATGCGCGCACAGCAGATCATGCTGGCCCGGGTCGAGGAAGCGCTGAAGCCCACGGGATTGACCTTCTCGCGCTACGAACTATTGACGTTGTTGACGTTCACCAAGAACGGCGCTCTACCGATGGCGAAGGCGAGTGCGCGTCTGCAGGTGCATCCCACCAGCGTGACCAATGCCGTCGACCGTCTCGAATCCGTCGGCTACGTGCGCCGCATTCCCCACCCCAGCGATCGACGGACGACCTTGGTCGAAATTACCGAGCAGGGGCGCACGTTGGCGGTCGAAGCCACCGAGCGCCTGAACTCGCTGGTGTTCGCCAAGCCCGGTCTCGCGCGCGACAAGCTTATGGCGCTGGTGCGCATACTTGCGGAACTGCGTTCGGATGCAGGCGATTTCGACAGTGATGACATCACCACATCATTCCGATTTCGATCGTGACTCGTCACAAGACAATGGCACACCCGTACCGTTCGTGATCCAATTGCTCCGGAACAGATCGGAGTCGGTCTGCTGAAGGGCGGGGCGGGGTGCTGGTACTGGGGGTCGGGGCGGGTGCGCATGGTGCACGCGCGATTCTGACGTATCTGGACAGCCCCCACCGCACACCCATCGTGTCGCGGACGGTGCGCCGCGCCCCCGGGCAATCATTGGCCACCACCATCGCCACCGGTGTCGATGCCATCCATTCCATCGCGGCAACGATGTCGCTCCCGGTGCAGTTCTCGGCCATCGCATACCGCGTTGCCACCGATCCCGGCTCGGTCGCTACCCGCGGCACCGCCCGAACGGCGTCACTGGTGCCGGAAACCGCTGCGCAAGTTCGCTATCTGCGATTCATCGGACTGGTACCGAACCACGGCGTCACCGTTCTGTGCGATATCGGTAGCACCGGAACGACGGTCACCGTCATCGATCTCGCGTCCTCTCGAACGCTGATGACGAGGCGTACCGCCACGTTCTGCGGCGATGATCTCGACCACTCGGTGCGCCGGCTGCTCTCCTCCAACGGCGTTCGCGTCGGACTCGACGCCAGCCGATCCATCAAGGAGCAACTGAGTATCGACTCCGTTGTCAGCACGGCGGACCCGTCCGGAGTCGCGCGCCACGTGCTGACCCGCCGAGACTTCGACGATCTGATCGCAGGACCGGTTCGGTATGCGGGCATGCTCGTCGAGCAAACGATCCAACTGGCCGGTGCCAGACCGCAGTCCATCGTCGTGGTCGGCGGCGGCGCCAACATCACCTCGATAGCGCGGTCGCTCGAGTTGCGGACCGGCCTACCCACCTTGGTACCGGCAATGCCCGAGTTGGTGTCGGCACGCGGTGCCGCCCTACTGTCTCCCGACAGGTAGGGCGACCCCACAAAGCGGCCTACCGGTGCTTAAAGTTGGGCGTCCGCTTCTCGATGAACGCAGACATCCCTTCCTTCTGATCTTCGGTTGCGAAGGCAGAGTGGAACACTCGACGTTCGAAGAGAACACCCTCGCTCAAGCTCGACTCGAACGATCGGTTCACTGCCTGCTTCGCCATCATGGTGATCGGCAGCGACATCTCGGCAATCGTGGTCGCGGTCGCGATCGCGTCGTCGAGTAGGTCTGCAACCGGCACGATGCGCGAGACGAGGCCTGCCCGCTCGGCTTCCTCGACCTTCATGTTGCGACCGGTCAGACACATCTCCATGGCCTTGGCCTTGCCTACCGCTCGCGTCAGGCGCTGCGACCCGCCGATGCCCGGAATGACGCCGAGTTTGATCTCGGGCTGTCCGAACACTGCTGTATCCGAGGCGATCAGCACATCGCACAGCATCGCGAGTTCACACCCGCCGCCGAGTGCGTACCCGGACACCGCCGCGATCAACGGCGTTCGAGCCGATGCCAGGCGGTCCCAGGCGGCAAAGAAGTCGTCGAGGTACACGTCCATGTAGGACTTGGGCTGCATCTCCTTGATGTCGGCCCCAGCGGCGAAGGCTCGCTCGGAGCCGGTGATCAGGATGGCACCGATCTCCGAGTCCGCGTCGAGCTCTTCGACCACCGAGACGACCTCGCGCATCAACTCGGAATTGAGCGCGTTCAACGCCTTCGGACGGTTGAGCGTGATGATGCCGACGCGTCCGCGCCGCTCGAGCAGAATGGTGTCGTAATCGGTCACAGGCCGGCTCCGTTCGAGCGCTCGCGGATGTCGTTGATGATGCCGGAGAAGTCGACGTCGGTGCCGCCCCCGGAGGTTTCCTTGAATCGAGCGTACAACTCGGCTGCCTGCAGGCCGAGAACACCCTCGACACCGTTGTCGCGCAGTGCGTTCGCAGCCAGACCGAGGTCCTTGTCCATCAACGCCGCAGCGAAACCGGGCTTGTACTCGTTGTTGGCCGGGCTCGTCGGAACGGGACCGGGCACCGGGCAGTTGGTCGTCAGCGCCCAGCACTGACCGGACGCAGTCGAGGCCACGTCGAACAGCGCCTGGTTGCTCAGGCCCAGCTTCTCCCCCAGCACGAACGCCTCACTGATGGCGATCATCGACACCCCGAGGATCATGTTGTTGCAGATCTTGGCGGCCTGGCCGTTACCCGCTGCACCGCAGTGCACCACCTTGCGCCCCATGACGTCGAGAACGGCTGCCGCAGAAGCGAAATCCTCTTCGGATCCGCCGACCATGAACGTCAGCGTTCCCGCGGCCGCTCCCCCCACTCCGCCGGACACCGGCGCATCGAGACTGCGGTGGCCGGCTTCGTGCACCCGCGTGTGCGCGGCGTGCGCGTCGGCGACGTCGATGGTCGAGGAATCGATGAACAGAGTTCCCGGTGCAGCGGCACGAAGCAGCTCCTCGTACAGCCCGAGTACCAGTTTCCCGTTCGGCAGCATCGTGATCACGATGTCGGCTCCGGCGACGGTCGCGACTGCGGACTCCATCACTGTGACGCCGTCTTTCGTGGCCTGCTCCAGCGCCGCGGGAACCAGATCGAAGCCCTGCACCGTATACCCGGCTGCAACCAGGTTCGCGGCCATCGGCCCACCCATATGCCCGAGGCCGATGAATCCGATCGTTTTCTCGCTCATGACTGCTCACCTTCTGTGTGTGCTTCGGACAGACCGAGTTCGGTGTCACCCAGGGGCGCGAAGTACCGGTCGACATCCTCGGCCGTGACGTCCGCCGACGTGGCGGGCTGCCACTGCGGATTGCGATCTTTCTCGACTACCTGCGCCCGAATGCCTTCGACCAGATCATGACTGCTCAGGGACGCGACCGACACGCGGTACTCCTCGTCGAGCACGGCCTCGAGCGACGGCAGCGTCGCTGCCCGCCGGAGTGACCGTAGCGTCACCGCAAGTGACACCGGCGATTTCGACGCGATGTCCTTCGCTGCCTGCTGCGCCTCCGGCACTGCAGAAGCGGCCAATGCGTCGACGATGCCTTGGACGTCGTCGCCCGCATAGCATTCGTCGATCCAGTCCTGCTGACCCTCGATGGCGGACTCCGGCGCAGTCTCGCTGAACGTCGCGATGGCCTCTCCGACGCCGACCGTCTCGAGTGCCGAGTAGAAATCTTCCAGCTTGTCGGAGGGCATGTAGTGATCGGCGAAGCCGACCGCGATGGCGTCGGCGGCGTTCATGCGCGCCGTGGTGAGAGCGAAGTGAGTCCCGATCTGCCCGGGCGCACGCGAAAGAAGGTATGTGCCACCGACATCGGGGATGAAGCCGATGCCGACCTCGGGCATCGCGATCTTCGACCGTTCGGTCACGATGCGAGTGTTGGCGTGGGCCGAGAGACCGACGCCCCCGCCCATGACGATGCCGTCCATGATGGCGACGAACGGCTTGGGAAACCTGGCGATCGCGGCATTGAGAACGTACTCGTCTCGCCAGAAGTCCTTGCTCCCGCTACCACCGTCCTTCGCATCGTGGTAGATCGAGACGATGTCGCCACCGGCGCACAAGCCCCGTTCGCCGGCACCGGTCAGCAGAACCGCGTCGACGCTGTCGTCGGTTGCCCACTGCGCCAGCATCGGTGCGATCTGCTGCACCATCGCATGCGAGAGTGCGTTGATGGCTTTCGGCCGGTTCAGAGTGATGCGACCGATCCCGCCGGACACCTCCAGGAGGACATCACTCATGCGGCACCCACGATCGAACGAGCAACGACGACGCGCATGATCTCGTTGGTACCTTCCAATATCTGGTGGACCCGAAGATCACGAACGATCTTCTCGACACCGTATTCGGCGAGGTAACCGTATCCGCCGAGCAGCTGCAGGGCACCGTTCGCGACTTCGAATCCGGTGTCGGTACCGAAACGCTTTGCCATCGCGCACATTTCGACCTTGTCCGGCGCGTCGTTCTGCAGCGCGTCCGCGGCTCGCCACAGCAGTGTGCGGGCGGCTTCGAGTTCGGTCTTGAAATCGGCCAACCGAAACTGCAGCGCTTGTGCATCGAGCAACCGAGCACCGAATGCCTTGCGCTCGGCCAGGTACGAGACCGCCTTGTCCAGGGCGGATTGTGCACCGCCGATCGAACATGCAGCGATGTTGATGCGGCCGCCGTTGAGGCCGTTCATGGCAATCCGGAAACCGTCACCCTCGTTGCCGAGAAGATTCTCGGCCGGGATGCGCACTTCTTCGAGAACGACCTGCCGGGTCGGCTGAGCGTTCCAGCCCATCTTCTTCTCGTTCGCGCCGAACGACAGTCCTGCGACGTCCTTGGGGACGATGAACGCCGAAATTCCTTTCGGCC
Source organism: Rhodococcus sp. NPDC078407 (assembly GCF_044542515.1). Classification (NCBI taxonomy): domain Bacteria; kingdom Bacillati; phylum Actinomycetota; class Actinomycetes; order Mycobacteriales; family Nocardiaceae; genus Rhodococcus; species Rhodococcus sp. NPDC078407. Next base: position 35,907 of record NZ_JBITUQ010000023.1, read on the forward strand.
CGGGTGCACCGGTGCGCGCCATCACCACGTACACCTCGGATGTGCCTGCGCCGGAAATGAATTGCTTGACGCCGTTCAACACGTACTCGTCGCCGTCGCGCACCGCCTTGGTGCCGAGCATCGCCGCATCCGAGCCCGCGCCGGGTTCGGTGAGGCAGTAGCTCCCCAGCTGGTCCATTGCGCACAGGCCCGGCAACCAACGCTGCCGTTGCTCGTCGTTCCCGTAGGTGTCGATCATCCAGGCGACCATGTTGTGAATGGAGATGTATGCCGCGATGGACGGGTCGCCGGTGGCGAGCTGCTCGAAAATTCGGACCGAATCGACTCTGGTCAAGCCCGATCCGCCTACATCCTCCCGAATGTAGATTCCGCCCATTCCCATGCCGGCGGCCTTGCGCATCACATCCACCGGGAAGTGCTTCTGCTGATCCCACTCGATGGCATTGGGTGCCAGGAACTCGTCCGCGAATTCGCGTGCGGTCTCGTTGATCGCTCGCTCGTCCTCGTTCAATGTGAACATCGCTGGATCAGTCCATGTTCGGGATGACGAAGTGATTCTGCGCAGCAGCCTCTTTGGTGCCCGACGGCCAGCGCTGAGTGACGGTCTTGGTCTTGGTGTAGAAGCGGATCGAGTCCGGTCCGTGCTGGTTCAGATCACCGAATCCAGAACGCTTCCAACCACCGAACGTGTGGTACGCGATCGGCACGGGAATCGGCACGTTGACGCCGACCATGCCGACCTGGACGCGGGAGCAGAAGTCGCGAGCGGTGTCGCCGTCGCGGGTGAAGATCGAGACGCCGTTGCCGTACTCGTGTTCGGTCGGCAGGCGCAGCGCGTCCTCGTAATCCTTCGCGCGGACGACGATCAGGACCGGGCCGAAGATCTCTTCCTTGTAGATCCGCATGTCGGTGGTCACCTTGTCGAACAGTGTTGCGCCCGCGAAGAATCCACCCTCATGGCCCTCGAGGCTGAAACCGCGCCCGTCGACGACCAGTTCGGCACCCTCGTCCACACCGATCTGGGTGTAATCGTTGACACGCTTGAGCGCATCGCTACCCACGAGCGGTCCGAAATCCGCGCCCTCGTCGTCGCTGCGACCGATCTTCAACTTCGCCACGCGCTCGGTCAGCTTGGCGACGAGCGCATCGGCGGTCTCCTCGCCGACCGGAACGGCGACGGAGATGGCCATGCAACGCTCGCCCGCCGAGCCGTAGGCGGCACCGAGCAGTGCGTCGGCAACCTCGTCGAGATCGGCGTCGGGCATCACCAGGGCGTGGTTCTTGGCCCCGCCGAAGCACTGTGCGCGCTTGCCGTGCTGGGCTGCCGTCTCGTAGATGTACTGCGCGATGGGCGTCGAACCGACGAAGCCGATCGCCTTGACTCGCTCGTCGGTGAGCAGCACGTCGACAGCAGTCTTGTCACCGTTGACGACGTTGAACACACCCGGCGGCAGTCCGGCCTCGAGAAAGAGCTCCGCGAGCTTGAGCGGCACGGACGGGTCGCGCTCGGACGGCTTGAGGATGAACGCGTTGCCGCACGCGATGGCCGGACCGGCCTTCCACAGCGGAATCATCGCGGGGAAGTTGAACGGGGTGATGCCGGCGACGACGCCCAGCGGCTGACGCATCGAATAGACGTCGATGCCGCCGCCCGCGCCCTCGGTGTACTCACCCTTGAGCAGATGCGGGACGCCCACAGCGAACTCGACGACCTCGACGCCGCGCTGGATGTCGCCCTTGGCGTCGGCGATGGTCTTGCCGTGCTCCGACGACAGCAGACGCGCGAGCTCTTCGGTGTCGCGGGTGACGAGCGCGAGGAACTTCATCAGCACGCGTGCGCGTCGCTGCGGGTTCCACTTCGCCCACTCACGCTGCGCCTGTTCGGCGTCGGCGATGACGGCTTCGACCTCGGATACGTCGGCCAGCGGCACCTTGGCCTGCACCTCGCCGGTGTTGGGATCGAAGACATCTCCGAACTGTCCGGAGGTGCCGGCGACATGCTTGCCGCCGATGAAGTGCGAGAGTTCGCGAGCCATGGAAATCGTCCGTCCTCGAGCGTGGATGTGAAGTACGCCCATCCTATAGTCGGAAGTCCATGTAAGTCCAGATCACTCACATGCGCTCGTAGAACTGCCTCAGATCAACGCATGCTCGACTGACCTCCGCCTCGGTGAATCCGTCGACGCGGAAGACCCGGCGGAGCATCAACGGGTCGAGGTCGTCCATCGCGGGAGCGAACGACACCTTGGGAAGATCGGGGAAGGACGCCCGATCGGCGAACCAGTCGTCGGCGTCGAAGTCCTCGCCCCCGTCACCGACGCCCTCGATCAGTTGGTCGAGGTCCACTCCACGCAAGGTCAAGATGGTGACCGCGGACGCGTCGATGTGTTCGGCGGCGATGTACATCAGCGCCGCCGCGTGCTTGCACGGCCACCCGTCGTCAGGACACGTGCAATCGAAATCGAGTTGACCTTTGTCGTGCGGCAACAACGTCGTGGCCAGTGCCTGCGGGATAGCGTTCGATGCCAGTTCGGCCAACATCCCGGGATTCGATCGCACCCGATCGATCAACGCGGCGACCTCACCCGAGGTCAACGGATCGACGGTGACCGAGGCCGAGAACGGCTCGAGTTGACTGCCCTGCACCTCGCCGTAGATCTGTCCACGCTCGATTCCGAGAGTGAGTACCTGGCCCTGGCGGGCGTACGTTCTACCCCGCGCGATGCGACCCGGATCGGCCAGATCCTCCATCGCAGCGACGAAGTGCCTACCCCACCACGTCTGCCCGAAGGCCCCGCGCTTGTTCCTGGACTCGATGCCGCCTTGTACTTTTCGACGCTTTCCGTACTGCGAGAAATCGACCATCACTCGCCCACCGCATCCTCGCTGAGGCGGAACAGTTCCCGCAGTTCCGCCGTGTCCATCTCGGTCACCCAGTTCTCGCCGGTGCCCACCGCCAGATCCGCCAGGCCCTGCTTGGAGACGAGCATCGAATCGATTCGCTCCTCCACGGTGCCGACGCACAACAATTTGCGCACCTCGACGTTCTTGCGCTGCCCGATGCGAAAGGCCCGGTCCGTAGCCTGATTCTCCACTGCCGGATTCCACCAACGGTCCAGGTGAACCACGTGATTGGCGGCCGTGAGATTCAACCCGGTGCCACCCGCCTTGAGCGAGAGCAGCATGATCGGCGGACCGCCGTCGTTCTGGAACCGCTCGACCATCGCATCACGTTTCGTCTTGCTCACTCCTCCGTGGAGGAACGGCACCTCGGCTCCGAAACGATCCGCGAAGTACGGTGCAACGAGCTCACCGAACTCCCGAAACTGCGTGAACAGCAGCACCTTCTCGTTGTCGCCCAGAATCGAATCGAGCATGTCCTCGACCAACCCGATCTTGCCCGATCGGTGCTGCCCCTTCTTGAGCACCGACGAACCGTCGGACAGGAAGTGAGCCGGGTGGTTGCACACCTGCTTGAGACGAGTGAGTGCGGACAGCACCGCGCCCTTGCGCTTCATACCCTTCGCATCGGCGATCTGCGCCATCATCTCGTCGACGACGGCCTTGTACAACGCGGCCTGCTCGGCGGTGAGGTTGGCGCGCACCGTCATCTCGTTCTTCTCGGGCAGGTCCGAGATGACCGTGGGATCGGTCTTGACGCGTCGCAGAATGAACGGCGACGTGATGGCTCGCAACCGTGAGACCGCGTTCTCGTCGTTCTCGCGCTCGATGGGTACCGAGAATCGCTTGCGGAAATCGGAGGGCCTGCCCAACATGCCCGGGTTCGCGAAATCGAGAATGGATCGCAATTCGTCCAGACGGTTCTCCACCGGCGTTCCTGTAAGAGCCAACTTGTGTTCCGCCGGAATGGCAAGCGCAGCCTTGGCCTGTACCGTGCCGGCGTTCTTGATGTGTTGTGCCTCGTCGAGCACCACGCGACGCCACGTCTGCTCCGAGAGCTGCGCGCGGTCCTTGGCCATCAACGCGTAGGTGGTGACGATCAGGTCGTGCTCGGCGATCGCCCGGTCGAGCTCCTCATCGCGCAATCGCGTCGGGCCGTGATGCACCAGAACTCGCAGTGCCGGGGTGAATTTCGCCGCCTCACGCTGCCAGTTGCCGACCACCGACATCGGGGCCACCAGCAGCGTCGGACTCGAATGTTGTTCGTGGGCAAGCAGCGTGAGCACCTGAAGCGTCTTTCCCAGGCCCATGTCGTCGGCGAGCACAGCACCGAGCCCGAGCCGGCTCATGAACGCGAGCCAGTCGAGTCCCCGCTGCTGGTAGGGCCTGAGGACTGCGTTGACGCCGTTCGGCACCGGGATCGTCTCGGGCACCGCGCCAGGCTCGAGCAGTGTGGCCGCCCAGCCTGTGGCGCGGATGTCCTGAATCGGAGCCGGGGGTGGATCTGCCAGCGTCATCTCACGCATCAGCGTGCTCAACGCGGTCCCGTCGCCGTGATGCTCCGCAACGTACTTCGCTGCCCGCGCCAGCTGACCGCCGTCGGCCAGCACCCACTGACCACGAAGCCGCACGAGATCGCCCTTGGAGACGGCGAGCCTGTTCATCTCCGCCTCGGTGAGCACCATGTCGCCCAATTGGAGCTGCCAGTCGTAGGACACCAGCTCGTCCATGCCGACCGCGCGATCAGCAGCAGCCTTGGTCACGGCGGGTGACTCGACTCGCAGCCTCATCGACGGGTCCAGCCGCGTCCACGCACGGGGCAGCAACACCGTCGTGCCCGAGGCCTGCAGCGCCGTCGCACCATGTTCGACGAGATCGATGACGACCGAGGTGGGAAGCAACAGATCCAGCGTCCCTTCGCGAGAAGGCACATCGCGCAGCCTGGGGTATGCCGCGACCGCCTCGCCGAGCTTGCGCACCGCGATCGACAGCAGCGTGGCATCGACCTTGCGGCTCATCGGAACCGGACGCGGCGCTTCGCCGTCTGCCCGCAGACACACCTGCAGGGTCCAGAACGACTCCACCGACTCGTCGGGGGATGTGTCGGTGTCGGCCTCGTCGTCATCCTCGGGTTCGAGCAGGCGTAAGACCAGGGCGGGTTCGTCGACCGTGAGGCTGGCGCGCCACTTCTCGAGAAGGGTCGACATCTGCTGAGTGCCCTCGTCGTACGGATCGTCGCGAACCAACGCGGACAGCAATGGGTGTTCCGAGTCGGGTCTTCCCAGAAGGGATCTCACGATGGGGTCGGTGAGCTCCTCGACCATGTCGTCCAGAATTTTTTTCGGTCGCTCGCCGGCGCGCTGCACCGACGGCATCGATACGGCAAGTTCGCTGAGCCAGGCTCGTTGGCGCTCACCACCGACAAGACGCCACCGCGGCCACCACTGCCCATCCATCTGTTTCAGCGCAGGAACGACGCGCCCGCCGCGGACCCACCGTTCGATTCCGCGAGCAACGTGCGCCAGGAATCGCAGATCTCCCGAGATCAACGCGTGGTCGGACGGCGTGCGCAACAACAGGTCCACCGCATCGTGCGGCGCGAGCGCAATGGCTGGAACCTGTACCGGGGCACGGGCGGTGGCACTCGGCCCGGCGCTCGGGAACGACACTGCCGCACGGTGCCGAAACGTTCTGATGAGCACCTGTGCGTGAGCCGCGGGCAGGTCGGGTTCGTCCCCGGTGGTCACTTCGTCGTCCCACAGCATGAGTCCGGCACCGGGCGACCACAGACCGTGCAGCATCGGTCCATCCAACCAGGACGCACCGACACCACCGCGGTGAGGCACTCCGACGAGGCCGCTCTGCGCACTGCCGATCGGCTCGAGAATAGGGCACAGTGGTCGCATGATCGCGTACGGATTCAGCGAATACGGCGGGCCGGAGACAGAGTCCCTTCTCGAGTTGCCCGTCGCCGAACCCGGACCGGGGCAGATACTCGTAGCGGTGCACGCGGCCGGGGTGAATCCCGCGGATTGGAAAGTGTGCAGGGGCAATCTCAAAGACACCGTGCAGATCACTCTGCCCGCGGTGCTCGGGCGGGAGGCGTCGGGCACCGTCGTCGACGTCGGTGCCGGTGTGCACGATTTCTCGGTCGGCGATCACGTATTCGGGGCAACCGCCACGGGACACGGCGGCTATGCCCAGTACACCGTCGTCAACGCGTCGGGCGCCGCCCGCAAGCCCGAGACGGTCTCATGGGTAGCCGCGGCGACCCTGCCGGTCGCGTCGGGAACCGCGTACGACGCGCTACGCCAGTTGGACCTGAGCGAAGGCGCCACCCTGCTCGTGCTCGGCGCGGGTGGCGGTGTGGGATCGGCGGTGCTCCAACTCGCGCGGGCGGACGGTATCGATGTCATAGCAGCGGCGAGCGCGGGCAAACGAGAGTGGATCGAGAGCCTCGGTGCCCGATTCATCGAATCCGGCAGTGATATCCCCGCCGAAGTCACCCGGCCGGTGGACGCCATCGTCGATCTCGTCGGCGGGGAGACGTTGCGTGGGGCGGCGACTGCCGCGTCGGGTACGCCGATCTTGAGCGTCGCAGATCCGGTGCTGGCATCGGAATGGGGTGGTTCGGGCGTGGTTCGCGATCGCACGACCGCTGCGTTCGAGCGGTTGGCGGAGCTGACCGCCTCGGGGGTACTGAAACCGCGGATCGGCCATGTCTTTCCGCTCGAGAAAGCCGGCGAAGCTCTCGCCCTCGTCGAGAACGGGCATGTGCTCGGCAAGGTCGTCATCGAGGTCCGCTGAGTCCGGTCGGCGATCGATGTCGGTACCGTCCGGCACACTGCTCCTGGCGAGGGACAGCCGCGAAACGACGATGGGGCGTGTGTGAGGAAACTGTGGGTAGCGGCGGCGCTGGTGATCGCCGCGGTGGTGATGGCTGCGTTCGGATCGTGCGATCGACCCGTCATCCCCGGCTTCTCCCCCGCCGCGCCTGCCCCCGGCAGCCCCACCCGAGTCCAGATCGACCAACTGCTCGCGCAGGTCCGAGTAATTGCGGCCCGGCCCGACGCTCCGGGATACGAGCGCGGATGCAAGAGCGGCGAAGGGTGTGTGTTCGGACCGGCGTGGACGGACGACTACGACGGGCCGGGCGGCCACGACGGTTGCGGAACTCGCGACAACGTCCTGGCCCTGTCCATGACGGAGATCGAGTTTCGCGACGGCACCCGTGACTGCGTGGTTCTGTCCGGTTGGCTCGCAGACCCGTACTCCGGTGAACGGCTGCAGTTCACCAAATCCGATGCCGGAAAAATTCAGATCGACCACGTCTACCCTCTGTCGGCCGCATGGGACATGGGCGCGCACGCGTGGCCGCCGGACAAGCGCGTTCTGTTCGCGAACGATGTCTCGTTCGAGTTGCTGGCCGTCAACGGGCCCGACAACCAATCGAAAAGCGATAAGACACCGTCGGATTGGATGCCGCCGAATGCGGCCTACCACTGCTTCTACGCGGGCAAGTACCTCTCGGTGGCCGCCCAGTACGAACTACCGATCACCGAAGCCGATCGCGGTGTTCTCGCATCGGTGGCAACAACGTGCGCGGCGTAAGGTGTTACCAATGTCAACGGCATCAGCACGCAGCTTTCTCGACCGTGAGACGCAGCTCTGCATGTCTCTGTCCGGCCGCCCGAGCAACTTCGGAACGCGCTTCCACAACTATCTGTACGACGAGCTGGGCCTGAACTTCGTCTACAAGGCGTTCAGCACTACAGATCTCGCCGCCGCCGTGGGTGGTGTTCGCGCACTGGGCATCCGGGGCTGCGCCGTCTCCATGCCGTTCAAGGAAGACGTCATCGATCTGGTCGACGTCATGCACGAGTCGGCGAGCGCCATCGACTCGGTCAACACCATCGTCAACGAGAGCGGCGTTCTGCACGCGTACAACACCGACTATCAAGCCGTGGCGAATTTGCTGACGGCCCATTCCGTGTCCCCCGATCTCTCGGTGGCCGTTGCCGGCAGTGGCGGCATGGCCAAGGCTGTGGTTGCGGCACTGCGAGATTCGGGTTTCACCAGCGGTACCGTCGTCGCGCGCAACGTTCATACCGGCCCGGCACTTGCCGAGGCCTACGGTTACCGATGGTCCGCCGACGCGGTGGCTGCGGACCTGTTGGTGAACGTCACCCCACTCGGCATGGCCGGGGGTCCCGATTCCGGGTCCATGCCGTTCACCACCGAACACATCGATGCGGCGCAGGCCGTGTTCGACGTCGTCGCGATGCCGTCGGAAACACCGCTCATCGTGGCCGCCCGGGCGGCGAACAAGCCGGTGATCACCGGCGCGGAAGTCATCGCCCTGCAGGCGGCAGAACAATTCGTTCTCTACACCGGGGTTCGGCCGTCGGACGAGCAGATCGCCCGCGCATCGGAGTTCGCGCGGAGCTGATTCAGAGGTGTTGCCACCGAGGTTTATTGGCGTAGGCGTATCGGTAGTACTCCGGGAGAGCGAGCGTCGACGCCGCAGCGTCGTCCAGCAGCACGCTGACGTGGGGGTGCCATTGAATCACCGAGGCCGGGCAGTGCGCCGACAGCGGGCCTTCCACCGCTGCTGCCACCGCGTCCGCTTTCGACTCGCCCGTCGCGATCAACACGAGGTGACGCGCCTCGTCGATTGTGCCGAGGCCTTGCGTCAGCACGTGATGGGGCACGTCCTCGGGCGAGTCGAAGAACCGCGCGTTGTCCGAACGCGTCTGCTCGGTCAACGTCTTCACCCGGGTTCGCGATCGCAGTGACGAACCGGGCTCGTTGAAGCCGATGTGCCCGTCGGTACCGATTCCCAGGATCTGAACGTCGATGCCGCCCGCTTCCGCAATCGCCGCGTCGTACCGCTGCGCCTCCGATGCGATGTCGTCCGCTTCACCGTCGGGCGAGAACACCGCGGAATCGTCCAGATCGACGTGGTCGACGAAGTTCTCACGAATGAACGAGAAGTAGGACTGCTCCGCAGTTTTGGCGAGACCGATGTACTCGTCGAGCAGAAACGCTCGGCAGTGCAAGAAGGACAAACCCTCGTCGCGATGACGTCTCGCCAGTTCGCGATAGGTGCCGACCGGGGTGGATCCTGTCGCCAGGCCGAGTACAGGACTGGATTTCGGTGAGGCCCGGATTGTCTGCTCGACGATGTCGGCGGCCGTTCGATCGACCTCGTCCACCCCGTCGAGAATCACGATCTCCATCTATTTCTCCTCCTGCAGCGCAATTCCGCCTCTGAAGACCTGCACCGGTTGAAAGAATGCGTCGACCACCAGCACGTCCGCTTTCATGCCCGGTTGCAGCGCGCCGATGTCGGACCCGAGACCGATCGTTCTCGCCGGTGTCGACGACCCCGCCCGCACCGCCTCCACCAACGGCACGCCGGCATCATGTACGGCGCGACGCACCAGATCCAACACCGTGGCAGTCCCACCCGCGATGGGTGCAGCGTCTGGATCGCTCTCCCGTGACAACCGCGCGACCGAGTCCTGCACCGTCACGTCCAGTGGTCCGAGTCGATAACGCCCGTCGGACATACCGGCCGCGGCCATCGCGTCGGACACCAGCGCAATGCGCCCGCCACCGACGAGATCGAATACCGCGCGCACCGTCTCGTCCGCCAAATGCACTCCGTCTCCGATCAATTCGAGCACCATGCTTCCGCGCGCCGCGGCGGCCAGGCATTCGCTCACCGGACCCGGTGCACGGTGGTGCCATGTCGGCATCCCGTTGAAAAGGTGTGTGGCCGTGATCGGCCCACTCCCCAGCGTGTCGATACCGCGGCGGGTGGTGCGAGCGTCGGCGTCCGTATGCCCGATACTCGGCACGATGTCGTTCTCGCGGAGCATCTCGGCGACGGCGGCGAACCCGTCCACCTCGGGAGCCAGAGTCATCGACCGCACCGCTCCCCGACCGGCACCGATGATCTCTGCCAGCAGACCTGGATCGCCGGATCGAAGCGAACCCGGATCCTGTGCGCCGCAACGAGCAACGGAGAGGAACGGGCCTTCGATGTGCACCCCGGCGATGTCGCCGGCTTCGTACAGATCGGCCAGCAACGATGTCTGGTGAATCAGTCGTTCCGGGGGTGCCGACACCAGGGACGCGAGCATTGTCGTGGTGCCGCGGGAGCGGTGATGCCGGACCGCCGTCAACAGATCGGCGTCGGCAGAATCGGGAAACGACGCTCCCGCGCCGCCGTGGCAGTGTAGATCCACCAGACCCGGGAGAATGATCGAATCGGACTGCGGTGCTGGATCTCCCGTCCATCGCGGGGTCGGTCCGACCCACGAGATGCGGTCTCCGGTCAGCACGATCGTGCCGTCCTCGATCACCTCCTCGCCGGTGACTACCCGCCCTCGTAGCGTCGTGGTCCTGGCAGTCATGCCCGAGTCGGTTCGGGCACCACATCGTCCTCACGCCCGGGGGTTCGCAGGTTCCACTTCTTGATGACGAAGCTGAACAGGAAGTAGTAGATCACCGCGTACCCGAGCCCGATAGGGATGAGCAACCATGCCTTGGTGGCGATTCCGTAGTTCAGCAGGTAGTCGATACCGCCGGCGGAGAAGAAGAATCCGTCGTGAATTCCGAGCGCGTTGGTCAACGCCATCGACGTTCCGGTCAGGATGGCGTGAATGATGTACAGCGGCCAGGCGACGAACATGAACGAGTACTCGAGCGGCTCGGTGATACCGGTGACGAAGGCAGTCAGGCCGGTGGACAACATGATTCCGCCGACGATCTTCTTCTGCGAGGCCTTGGCGTTGCGGTAGATCGCGAACGCTGCTGCCGGAAGGGCGAACATCATGATCGGGAAGAACCCGGTCATGAACACTCCGGCGGACGGGTCACCGGCGAAGAACCGGTTGAGGTCACCGCGCACCAGCTGCCCGCTCGCATCCTGGTAGTCGCCGACGAGAAACCAGACCACGGAATTCAGGATGTGGTGCAGGCCGGTCGGAATCAGCATGCGATTGGCGAAGCCGTAGATGCCGCTGCCCACCACGCTGTGGTCGGCGACGGTGTTTCCGACCCAGTTGAGCGCGCTGTAGAAGAGCGGGTAGACGAACGACATGATCACCGCAACAACGAGACCGGTGATCGCCGTCAGAATCGGCACGAGCCTGCGGCCGCTGAAGAAGCCGAGATAATCGGGCAACTTCTGCCGATAGAACCGCTGCCAGAGGATGGCCGAGAGCAGACCGATGACGATGCCCGCGAGAACGCCGTAATCGATCACGGCCGGGTCACCGTTGGCATCGACCTTGCCGTCGAGCACCACCGGCGACATTGCGGTGAAGACACCGTTCATCACCATGTACCCCACGACCGCGGCGAGTGCTGTCGAGCCGTCGGACTTCTTGGCCCAGCCGATGGCGATACCGACGGCGAAGATGAGGGGAAGCCAGGTGAACACGGCCTGACCGGCGGCCGAGATGACGGCTGCCGCGGTCTCCAGCGCGCTGAACCTACCCAGCAAGTCGTCTTGGCCGAGCCGCAACAAGATTCCGGCAGCAGGCAGGACAGCGATGGGAAGCATGAGACTGCGACCGAACCGTTGCAGTCCGGCCAATGATCGGGAGTCCTTCTTGGGCTCGGTGTCGACCGAGTCCGTGTTCTTCGGGGTCATGGCGACCTTCTCTTCGAGGCTGATCCATCGAGGGTGGATTTCACTGTTGTGACCGAGTGCCATCAGGGGTACTGTCCGGTCATTACCAGTTGTAGTTTGACCAGGTGGCAAGCTCGTGTCAACCCAGACTTGTGATCCAGCCGACAGGATTGCAGCAGAGAAGAGAGTAGGGCCAACATGTCCAAGGCGGACGCGATCGTCGACGGCCTCGGCGGAGCCGACAACATAGTCGAGATCGAAGCGTGCATCACTCGACTTCGCACCGAGGTCAAGGACGGCTCGTTGGTCGACGAGGCCGCACTGAAGGCGGCCGGTGCCCACGGGGTGTTCCACAAGGGCACTGCCGTTCAGGTGATCGTCGGCCCCGAAGCGGACACACTCGCGGAAGATATCGGTGACATTCTGTGAGCGACGGGAGATCGATCCTCAGTCCGGTTGCCGGTCGGGTGATCTCGCTCGCAGACGTGCCGGATCCGGTGTTCTCGTCGCAGATGGTGGGTTCCGGTGTGGCACTGCGCCCGGCGGCGACCGATGGCCGCGTCGAGGTTCGTTCTCCGGTTGCGGGCAGGATCCTCAAGCTCCATCCGCACGCGTTCGTCGTCTTCACCGACGACAGGGCGGGCGTACTGGTGCACATCGGCATCGACACCGTGAAGATGAAAGGTGAGGGATTCGAGCTCGTTGCGGCCGAGGGCGACAGCGTGCTGGCGGGAGACCTGGTGGTCACCTACGACCCCACCTCGATCGCCTCGGCGGGCTACTCCGATGTGGTTCCCGTAGTCCTGATGGACTCGAAACCCGACACGATCACCAGCGCACACATCGGCACCGATGTGTCCACGGGTGATGCGTTGTTCGAGCTGCCCTGATCTCACCGACGCGGCGTGGTGCGTCGGCGCCCTTCCACTTCCATCGACAGTTGGTACCGATCGCATCGGTACCAACTCTCGGTGTGTTCGAGCGGCTCGTCGCCGCTGAACGAGACTCGGTCGAAGTACAGCACCGGGGCACCACGCTTGGTGCCGAGCAGGGTCGCCGTATCGTTGTCGGCAGCAGTGGCTTTGACGGTCTGCTCGGCCCGGTCGATCGTCAGACCGTAGTGAGTCTGCACGGCCTCGTACACGGACTTGCTCAGATCGTGATCGATCAGTCCTGGGAGCAACGTGGCACGGAACCAGCCGTCGTCGACGCTCACCGGCTCTGCGTCGGCCAACCGTAGTCGCTTGACGTGGTACGTCTGCTCCCCGACGGCCAGTCCGAGGGCGCGAACCGTTGCCGCGGAGGGCTTTTCGAGCCGCGCGAACAGCACCACAGTTGTCGGCGTCAATCCTTGCGCACGCATCTCCTCCGAGAACGACGCCAGGTGCAGACGAGATTGCACCGTGCGACTGGCCACGAACGTGCCCTTACCGCGCACCCGCACCAGGTGCCCGTCGTTGACGAGTTGTCCGATCGCCTCCCGGACAGTGATGCGGCTGACGCCGTAATCTTCCATCAACTTCCGCTCGCTCGGCATCAGGTCGCCGGGCTGAAGTTCCTTGGTGCAGCGGTGCAGCAGAATGGCGCGAAGCTGTTCGTGCTTCGGGACCTGACTGTCCCTCAGATGTACGGGCATCACCACTGCGACGGCCTTTCGGTCACTCGCCGGACCAGGCGGTACGGACTGGTCCGGTCCAACCGAAAGACTACGCGACGTCGGCACCAACTCGACAGCAATCCGCGACCCGAGAAGTCGTGCTGGGCTGGAGACGCGACAGGCCACGGCGCACAGTGCATCATCGACACTCGTGACCACTGCCGACTTCGCTGACACACCGACGCCGATCTCGACTCCCGTCAGTGCCGGAATCGTGGCCTCGCTGGTGGGCTTCACGAGCTCGTTTGCCGTCGTGCTGACCGGACTGCGCGCCGTCGGTGCCAGCCCGGCAGAGGCGGCATCCGGATTGTCGGCACTGTGTGTGACGCAGGCACTGGGCATGATGTGGCTGTCGCGCAGATATCGCCAACCCATCACATTGGCGTGGTCGACGCCCGGCGCGGCGCTACTGGCCGGAGCCGGCGTGGTGACGGGAGAATGGCCCGCCGCCGTGGGCGCATTCGTCACGGTCGGCGTCCTGGCTGTCGTGACGGGTCTGTGGCCGGGTCTCGGCGCGCTGGTCTCGAAGATTCCCGTGCCCCTGGCGCAGGCGATGCTGGCCGGGGTTCTGCTACCCCTGTGCGCGGCACCGGTGATCGCCTTTGCCGACTCCCCCGCACTGATAGCGCCGGTGGCGGTGGTGTGGCTGGTCGTTCTCCGTTTCAGCCCCCGTTGGGCAGTACCCGCAGCGTTCGTTGCAGCGGCTGTCGTCATCGCCGCGGACTTGATCGGCAGTGGCACCTCGATCGCGGTGTCCGATCTGATTCCCGGAATCGACTGGACGGTTCCGCACTGGACCTGGCAAGCGACGATCGGTATCGCAGTGCCCCTGTACATCGTCACGATGGCGTCCCAGAACATCCCGGGTACGACGGTGATGGCGTCGTTCGGGTTCCGAATCCCCTGGCGCGCTTCGATGGTCACGACCGGAACCGGCACCGTCCTGGGCGCGTTCGCCGGCGGTCACACGATCAACCTCGCGGCGATCAGTGCGGCGCTGTCGGCAAATCCCGCAGCCCATCCGGATCCCAAGCGACGATGGATCGCCGCCTTCTCCGCCGGTTGCTCGTACTTGGTCCTCGCGCTGCTGGCCACGGCTCTGGCGACGCTCGTGGCCGCGGCACCGGCCGGCGTGGTGGAAACCGTTGCCGGACTGGCCCTGTTGGGCACCCTCGCCGCGTCACTGTTCGGAGCACTCGAACATGCGTCGGACAGAGAGTCGACCGTCCTGACGTTCCTCGTCGCCGCATCCGGCCTGACGTTCGCAGGAATCGGATCGGCGTTCTGGGCACTGGTCGTCGGACTCCTCGTGCGGTCGATCCTGCGACGGCAGTCCCCGGCGAATACTGCTTCCGACGAGACTGGCTAGTGTCTCGTTCATGGCGGATCAGGTGAAGGACGAAGCGGAGTTGTCTCGGGCGTCGGACTTTCCGGCACTCTGGCCGGTGCCGACGCGGTGGGACGACAACGACCACTACGGCCACGTCAACAATGTCACTTATTACGCGTACTTCGATACCGCCGTCAACGGCTGGTTGATGGAGACGACGGGCGTGGACATCCGCACTCTGTCGGCGATCGGCGTCGTGGCCGAGACCTCGTGTCGCTACCTGTCCGAGTTGAGCTTCCCCGACCGCCTCCAGGTCGGTCTGGCCGTCGAACGGCTGGGAACGCGCAGCATTGTGTACTCGCTGGCACTGTTCCGGGAGGCCGATAACGACGCGCTGGAACTGGCAGCTCGGGGTCGATTCGTCCACGTGTACGTCGACGCAGTCACTCGTCGACCGGTAGCCATCCCGGCCGAAATCGAAAGCGCAGCGCGCACTCTCGTGATCGGGACCGCGAGGGACTGACGGTTCTACAGGCCGATCTCGTCGGCGGTGCCCAACGCACGCGTCACGATATCGTCGATGAGTGTCGCGGTGGGTCCTCCCGCCACGGCCCGGTTTCGTGCATCGGCTTCCATCCGGCGCATGACGCCTTCTGCGATGATCGAGAGCTTCCACAACGCCAGGACCTGCCAGAACCCCACATCGGATACGTCACGCCCGGTCTGCTGCGCGTAGGACTCGACGAGCTCGGCCCTGGTAGGAAACCCGGGCAGCGTCGACGCCATGAACGGGCCCGCTACCCCATCGTCGGCTTGCGGCCAGTAGGCCAGCAGACCGCCGAGGTCTGCCAGCGGATCTCCCAGCGTGCACAGCTCCCAGTCGACGACCGCGGCGACGCGACCGTCCTCGCGGGCGGTGATGACGTTACTCAGGTGGAAGTCTCCATGAACCAATGCCACTTCGTGCTGCTGCGGAATGTTGGCAGCCAGTCGAGTCGCCAGAGAATCGATACCCGGTACGTCTCTGGTGCGCGAGGATTCCCATTGCTTGGTCCACCGCGCGAGTTGACGAGCGGCGTAGGGCTTGTGGCTCGCCAGATCGGCGAGACCGGACGACTCCAGATCTACTCGATGGACGTCGGCCAGTGCCACGGTCAGACCGAGCCCGATTCTGCGCCGATGGTCGGCGTCGAGCCGCTCGGCCGTGGCGACGGAGTCCACGACCACACCGTCCACGTAGCTCATCAGCACGAGAGGCACTTCGGTGATCGACGGATCCTCGGTCAGGGCAATCATTTTCGGCACCGGCACGGCCGTGTTCTGAAGTCCGGACAGAATTCGGTGTTCGCGCACCACATCGTGTGCCGAGGCCAGCAGGTGCCCGAGCGGTGGCCGGCGCAGGACCCAGGCTGCCCCGCCTGCGTCACGCACCTCGTACGTGAGGTTCGACTGCCCGTTTCCGATTCGGCGATAGGTCAGCGGGGACGTCGCGCCGATTCCCAATGCTGCGATCCAGGTCGACACTGCATCTTCGTCCAGCCCCACTACGCCCATCGGAGTGCCCTCGTTTCGCTGCGCGACGAAGGATCGTCGCTGCCGTCATCCAGTCGAATGATCGTAGCGAAGCGCAGCCCGTTCGAGGGCCGAGACTCCTCGAGTCAGCTAGCGCGGCCGAATGCCGAGATCAGCGCCGGAGTAGCGATCGCGGCCGCAGGCGTCGACGTACCGTGACGCCTGATGGCGACCTCGTCCACCTCACCGACGAGCAAGGCAATCAGTGCGTCCGGCTCTGCGTTCCACACCGAAGAAATGTTGCGCACCTCGGCCGGGGCGAAGAGCCCGCTGGTGGCCAATGCTTCCACCCACTCGGTCACCGCGTCGGCGGTAGGCTCGGGCACGGTGGACCGATCGAGGGAGTCCGCTTGGAACTCGTTGCAAAAGAACGCGCGGACCATGTCGAGCTGTCCCTGAGACATTGCGGTCATGTTCTTCTCCTTCGAGTTTCCGGCGTCCGATACGTGGCGGTTCCCGCCTTCGACGGGGACCGAAAACCGTATCCAGATCGTTATCAGTTCGCCTGTAACGTCAGAACGTGGTTTTCCGATGCGGCTGAAACTACGCCCTTTTGCTCGGTCTCGCCCGGGGTGAGCTCGACTCTGTGACTATCGTCACATACTTGGACCCATCCAAACAACATCTTGCAACGAAGTCATAGTTCGCTTTACAAATTACTGTGACCGCGGACAACGGAACGACGTTTGCCCAGCTAGACGCCCTGACGTCTCAGCCAGCGCGGCCATCGAACTTCCAGAATCCGACACCGATAGCTCGCGGTGCTCGACGTGAAATCAAGATCGAGGGCACTGAAATACGGTGGTAAACATTCCTCTCGCCTGTTTTAGGGCTGTTCGGCTGCTGAATCGGGCGCACGGCGAGCGTCCTTCCACCCACATCTCATGATCGAACGATGCTGCGCTCGCCGTGATGCAACCGTGACCGGGAAACCGACACGGCGTTCTCGAGTTCTTCACATCCGGCGTTCAGGATGATCGGGCACCGTTGCAGCCATGTCACCGTCGAGCCTCGGAAATGGACCGATCCGAAAGTCCCGTCGACCCGAGAACGCCCCAGCAACCAACAGCACGCCGGCGACCGAGGACACCGCGGCACATCCGCGCCGGCGAGCCATCGCCACGCGCGCGGCCGTGTCGGCATTGTCTGCATGCGCACTGCTGGTGTTGCTGATGTCGGCACCTCGCGTTGCGCCACCGGCGTCCACCGTGGAGCTACCGGTCTCTGCATTGGCCGACACCGCGCTCGCCGCGATCGATGTGACCACGGTGCTGATTGCGATCGCCGTCCTCGCTGTGGTCGCGCTGCTGCGCAGGCTCCCGTACGGAATCGGAGTGGTGATCGCCTGCACCATCGGGTCGGTGGTGAGCGGCGAGCTCGCTCGTGAAATGGCGGGCTCGTACGTTCCGTCCACCGGGCTTCCCTACGGACAGCTCGTGGCGGCGGGAGCACTGCTCGGTGCAGCATCCATGGTGGCCGCGCCGGTGTGGCGACCGGTGGTTCTGGGGCTGGGCACCGTCGCAACACTTGCGGTGGCAGCGGCAGCCTCGATCACCGGAGCTGCGTCCATCGTCGGGATCGCGAGCGCGCTGTTCGTCGTGTCGATGTGGTGGCCCGCATGTTCGATCGTCATGCTGTACTCCCCCGTCGCCGCTGCCCGTGAAGCGCGCAATCCGTTGGATACCGCCGCGATGGCCGTACAACGCAAGACGGGGCACCCCCGATGACTTCGGGAATGCCCCATCCTGCGTCGAACGAGCGGTGGTGACTAGAGAGCCTTGAGCTCCTCGGTCACCTCGGACACCGATTTCTTCGCGTCGCCGAACAGCATCGAGGTGCCCTCGGCGAAGAACAACGGGTTGTCGATACCGGCGAAGCCGGACGACATGGACCGCTTGAGGACGATGACCGACTTCGACTGATCGACGTTGAGAATCGGCATGCCGTGAATCGGACTCGACGGGTCGTTGCGTGCCGCCGGGTTGGTGACGTCGTTCGCGCCGATGACCAAGGTGACGTCGGTACGGGAGAACTCGTCGTTGATGTCGTCCATCTCCTTCATCGCGTCGTACGCAACGTCGGCCTCGGCGAGCAGCACGTTCATGTGCCCGGGCATCCGGCCGGCCACGGGGTGAATGGCGTACTTGACCTCGACACCCTTCGACTCCAGCAACTTCGCCATGTCCTTGACCGCGTGCTGCGCCTGAGCCACCGCCAAGCCGTACCCGGGAACGACGATGACCTGGTTGGCGTAGGCCATCTGGATCGCCGCATCGGCCGCAGACGTGGCCTTCACCGTTCCGCCACTGGCACCCGCAGGACCGGCAGCAGCATCGCCGCCGCCGAATCCGCCGGCGACGATCGCCGGGATGGAACGGTTCATGGCCTTGGCCATGAGGTTGGTCAGGATGGTGCCGGACGCGCCGACGATCATGCCCGCGACGATCATCGCCGTGTTGTTCAGCGCCAGACCTGCAGCCGCTGCAGACAAACCGGTCAGAGCATTGAGCAGCGAGATGACCACCGGCATGTCCGCGCCGCCGATCGGCAGCACCACCGTCAGACCGAGGATGCCCGCCAGCACCAGAACCGCGACGATCCACCACTGCGATACTCCGCCGCCCGGAGTGGCATTGATACCGATCACCACGGCAGCGGCAATCGCACCGATCAGCAGCAGGGCGTTGAGCGGCTGTTGCAACTTACCGATGGTGATGGGCGAGCCGGGCAGGGTTTCCTGCAACTTGAGGAACGCGATGAGCGAGCCCCAGAACGAGATCGATCCGATGATCGCCGCGAACAACGAGCCGATGACGATGTGCACCGTCGGCGATTCACCGTGCTTGAAGTTCGAGAACCCGGACGTGTCCAGGAACTCGGCCCAGGCGATCAGCGCGACCGTGCCGCCGCCGACGCCGTTGAACAGCGCCACCAGCTGCGGCATCGCGGTCATCTTGACCCGACGCGCAGGCGGGATTCCGAGTGCGACGCCGACCACCAGGCCGACCACGATCAGGATCCAGTTGCCGGTGTCTCGGATGGAGATCAACGTGGCCACGACGGCGAGGAACATGCCGACCGCGGCGATCTGGTTGCCACGCACGGCCGTCTTCGGTCCGGTCAGACCCATCAGACCGTAGATGAACATTCCGAAGGCGACGATGTAGAGAATGTTGACGAGATTGTCCATCAGGAGTCAGCACCCTTCTCGGCCTTGGCAGGTACCGGCTTGGACTTGAACATGCCGAGCATGCGGTCGGTGACCACGAATCCACCGATGACGTTGACGGTTCCGAACACGAGAGCGACGAACAGGATGACCTGCAGGCCGATGGACGGATCGTCGACCTTGCCGAGCACCACCAGGGCACCGAGCACGACGATGCCGTGAATGGCATTGGTTCCCGACATCAACGGAGTGTGCAAGGTGTTGGGAACCTTGGAGATCACCGCGAAACCGACGAACCCGGACAGCACCAGGATCGCGATGTTCGCGAGTAGCGGGGTGTACATCAGTTCTCCTTCTCACGTGTCACGCAGGCACCGGCGAGAACCTCGTCCGAGAAATCGGGGGCAAGCTTGCCGTCGACCAACATGAGTTCGAGCAATGCCGAGATGTTCTTCGAGTACAGCTCACTGGCGTGCTCGGGCATCGAGGCCGGCAGGTTCAGCGGCGAGCAGATCGTGACGTCGTGCTTGACGACGGTCTGGCCCGGATCGGTGAGTTCGCAGTTGCCACCGGTCTCCCCCGCCAGGTCGACCACGACGCTGCCGGGCTTCATGCCCTCGACGGCGGCGGCGGTGACCAGACGCGGTGCGGGACGGCCGGGCACCAACGCGGTGGTGATCACGACGTCGAAGCCTTTGATGGCCTCTTCGAGCGCCTTCTGCTGCTGAACGCGTTCGTCTTCGGTCAGCTCACGCGCATAGCCACCTTCGCCGGCGGCGTCGATCCCGAGATCGAGCCACTGCGCGCCGACGGAGCGGACCTGATCCGCCACCTCCGGACGCACGTCGTACCCGGTGGGGCGGCCGCCGAGACGCTTCGCCGTGGCGAGCGCCTGCAGACCTGCCACGCCGACTCCCAGCACCAGCACGGTCGCAGGCTTGACGGTGCCGGCGGCGGTGGTGAGCATCGGGAAGAACCTGGTCGATTCCGACGCGGCCAACAGCACGGACTTGTAGCCGGCGACGTTGGCCTGCGACGACAGTGCGTCCATCACCTGCGCGCGTGAAATACGCGGGATCGCTTCCACGGCGAAGGCCTGCACGCCGGCGGCCTTCAACGCGCCGATGCTGTTCTCTGCGTTCCGCGGTGCGAGGAACCCGATGAGCGTCGACCCCGACGACATCTTGGCAACCTCGGCATCGGACGGTGGGGCCACCTTGACCACGACGTCCGCCGACCATGGATCGCCGATCGTGGCTCCGGCAGCGACGTACAGCTCGTCCGGAATCAGAGCGCCGAGCCCGGCACCCGATTCGACGACGACCTCGACGCCCTTACCCGTGAGGGAGGCGACAATTTTCGGGACGAGAGCGACACGACGCTCACCTTCTCCCGATTCGCGGACCACACCGACGACCGTCGTGGATCCCGAACCCTTCTCAGCGCTCTGCGATGTATCCAAATCTCCGTCTTCCTGCGTTGAATGGTGCCCACCGATCGGCGAATGGTTACTGATCCGCGACGAGTGGACGAACCCATGCGACAAGGCACGAGGTTCCTGATAGTAGCCACAGGAAATGGAGCGCGGGTAACCCAGAACACAGTCCGATTCGTTCTGAATCGAGTCCGTTTCGACATTTCGCGACTACACAGCGAGCAATTGTGATGCACGCCATACAGGTCAAACCGTGATGATCGGACCCTACAGTGACAATCGTGGAACCTTGCATCTTCTGTGCCATCGTCGCCGGTGACGCTCCGGCCCGCCGCGTGTTCGAGAACGACCACGCCATCGCCTTTCTCGATATTCGGCCGATCAGTCGCGGCCACCTCCTCGTCGTTCCGCGCGAGCACGCCACCGACCTGAACTCGAGCCATCCGGACGCAGCCGCCGAGGTGTTTCGCGTCGGGCACACCCTGGCGCGCGCGGTTCGGCACTCGGACCTACGCGCCGACGGTGCCAACCTCGTCATCAACGACGGCACAGCAGCATTTCAGACGGTCTTCCATCTTCATCTCCACGTGGTGCCGCGGTGGCATCGTGATCGGCTGCGGTTCGCGGCCGGATTCGTGACGCGTCGCCTCCGTGAGCCCGATCGTGTCGCGGAGGCCGTCCGCGTCGGGCTGACTCGGCTAGAAGGCGAACCGAAGGCATGAAACTGTTCTTGTCGTCGTATCGATTCGGAGGGCACTCCGATGCCTTCGTCCAACTCACCGGACCGCCCGCGGATCTCGCGGTCATCGCGAACGCGTCAGATGCGTGGCCGGCTGCCGCGCGCGCTTCCTCGCTTCGCAGCGAGTTCGGCCCGTTGCGGGCTCTCGGGTATCGACCGGCCGAGATCGATCTTCGCGAATACGTGGGTCGGACGGCAGCGTTGGAGAGCGCGCTCGATGCATTCGGTGCGGTGTGGGTGCGCGGCGGCAACACGTTCGTGCTGCGTGCTCAACTGGCTCGCTCGGGCGCAGACGGCATTCTGAGCGAGCGTGTTCGAGAAGGCTCCATCGTCTACGGCGGCTACAGCGCGGGAGCCTGCGTGACTGCTCCGTCACTGATCGGAGTCGAGGATGCCGACGACCCCGGCGAGGTACGCCCCGTCACCGGCGTCGACACGGTGTGGAACGGATTGGGGCTGGTGGATTTCTCGATCGTTCCACACCTGAATTCCGTGTTGGACGAACACGATTCGGGATGGTCGACTCTGCAACGTTTACGTCGGGACGGCGTGAGCTGTCACGGCCTGACCGACGAACAGGCCATCGTCGTCGACGATTCGGAGACTCGGATCCTGGGCGATTGAACGCCGATCAACCCAGGCGGGCCAGTGGAGCCAGTCGATCCAGTGACGACCATGCCAGGGAGCATCGCCGCGCCGTCATCTCGTCCGCATCGCGTACGAGCATGTCCAGCAATCGGCGCGGAGCCTCCCGCCATGAGTCCGCGATGTCGAGAACAGTCGCCTTCTCGAACAACCCGGACTGCGTCAGGGCCCGAACCCAATCGTCGATCTCACCTCGATGGATCCGCTCGATGGTGTCGTATTCGACTCCGCCGCCGAGGAATTCGTACGAGAACATCGCCGCCACGTAGTTCCAGGAGTCACTTCCGGGATCGATCATGGTGCAGCCTCCTTGTCGACTCGCGCCGCGTGGGGCGCGAGGTCCGCTGCGCTGGACGCTAGCGTGGCGAACTACAAGATTGCGTGTCGACGACGCATCGATCCGGTAACGGATGAGGCTGATGTGACTGATGTGACTCGCCCCCACTTTTGTCCGGCCTCGCATCCACCCGCCGCGCGACCATGACAGACTCGAGTGGCGACGGTCACAATTTCGACGTGAGGAGAACCGGATGTCGGTGACGACGGATGCAGATGCCCGCCTGAGCGAACTCGAATCCCTGCTTTCGGCCGGTGCCGTGGTCACGGACCCCGACATCACCGAGGGATACCGGCGCGACTGGGCGAAGGATCCCGACGCCGGTACCCCGTTGGCCGTCGTGCGCGCACAGTCCACCGACGACGTCCGTGCCGTCATGCGGTGGGCCACCGAGCACAACGTGGCAGTCGTCCCTCGCGGCGCCGGTTCAGGATTGTCCGGCGGTGCCACCGCAGTCGACGGCGGCATCGTGCTCACCACGGAGTTGATGCGCGCGATCACCGTCGATCCGGTGACCCGCATCGCCGTCGTACAACCCGGGCTGCTCAACGCCGAGGTCAAGAAGGCAGTCGCCGAACACGGCCTGTGGTACCCACCGGATCCGTCGTCGTTCGAGATGTGCTCCATAGGTGGAAACGCCGCCACGAACGCCGGCGGTCTGTGCTGCGTGAAGTACGGCGTCACCACCGACTACGTTCTCGGCCTCGAAGTCGTCCTGGCCGACGGAACGGCCGTCCGGCTGGGAGGGCCACGCCTGAAAGATGTTGCAGGCCTGTCCCTTGCGAAGCTGTTCGTCGGCTCCGAGGGCACGCTGGGCATCATCACCGAGATCACCCTTCGATTGATCCCGGCGCAACCTCCCGCCAGTACGGTGGTCGCCTCGTTCGCGTCGGTGCACGACGCCACCGCCGCCATTCTCGCCATCACCCGAAACCTGCGGCCCTCGATGCTCGAGTTCATGGACCGCGCGTCCATCGGAGCCGTGGAGGACGCGATGAACATGGGCCTCGACCGCGACGCTGCGGCGATGCTCATCGCTAGGTCCGACTCTCCCGGAGCAGATCGCGGACGCGAAATCGAGATCATGGCGGCCGCATGCAGCGCGGCCGGAGCCTCGGAGGTGTTCACCACCGATGACCCGGACGAGGGCGAGGCCTTCGCTGCGGCGCGGCGATTCGCCATTCCTGCGGTCGAACGACTCGGCAGCCTGCTGCTCGAGGACGTTGGGGTTCCGCTGCCCGCTCTGCCGGCTCTTGTGGACGGTATCGCCGAACTGTCCACCAAATACGACGTATTGGTTGCCGTCATCGCCCACGCCGGCGACGGCAACACCCACCCGCTCATCGTCTTCGACCCCGAGGACGCCGACATGACCCGCCGCGCCAACATTGCCTTCGGGGCGATCATGGATCTGGCAATCTCTCTGGGCGGCACCATCACCGGCGAACACGGCGTCGGCCGCCTCAAGAAGGCGTGGCTGCCCGATCAGGTCGGAGAAGACGTCATGGAACTGACCCGGCGGATCAAGACCGCACTCGATCCGGCGGGGATCCTCAACCCCGGTGCTGTGCTCTGATTCCTGGGCCCGCCAATCTTCGACTTACGATTCCAGTGATCGGTGTGGTGGAATAGGCGCGGCTCCGGGGGGAGTTGGACATCGGATCCGGGGGCTACCTTGTTCGTGCGCACATCCTTTTCAGCTCACAGCACCCGACTGCTCACGGCGAGTGTCGTGGTCGCACTGCTCGTCTCGGCATGCTCGAGCCCGGTGGCAGGGACCCCTGTAGCGATACCGACAACAGTCGCACCGGAGATCGCGGTTCCCACCTCGCCGTACAACGACTGGTTTCGCACCCTTGATCCGTGCGGCTTCGTCGATGGAACAACCATCGCACAATGGGGTGTCCCGATCCACTTCGGGAACGACACCCAGATGGACACCTGCTCGATCGAGTTTTCCGAACCGGTCACCGACGCCAGGATCGAAGGTCTGTCGATTTCCACCGGAATGGGCGTCGACAGTGCCTTCGTAGACCTCGGTGGATTCATGGGTACCGAGCTTGCGGATTCTGTCATGTGTTCGATCTCGGTTCGGTTCGACGATCACCAAGCCTTCTTCGTCTCCGCCTTCGGTGCGGATTTCGGCCTGTCGTCGCCTGAGCTGTTCGGAGACTCGGTGGATGCTCGTTTATGTTCTCGCACCCGCGAATTGATCAGAGCATCCGTGCCACTGTTCTCTTCTCAGCCACTCCGATCGGAATCGACACGGTCGGTACAGACAGCTCTCATGTCGAAACAACCCTGCGGCGCTGTACCGGAGCTATCAAAGACTTATCCGAAAACAATAGTCACCGCACTGGGCGAAGGTGATCCTTTCAACTGCCGCATACAGACTGGGGTACGCGTCAACAAACGCGACGAATCCGGCGAAGTCAGCATCGGTTTCAGGCAATTCCCCGAGTCGATGGCAGACGAACCGTTGACCATGTTCGGTGAAGTCGAAATAGATCTTATCGGCGTAGTGGGACACGAGGAAGAAGAAGACAACGGCTACTGCACAACCCGCGCGTTCGTGGGCGTCGGGTCCGGCCATCCAGTCCAGCGACGTACCGAAACCGAGACGTACATCGACGTGATCCAGCTCAGCGGGTTCGGCTGTGAACGCCTACGCATCGCAGCAACGGCCGCAGTTCGTGCCTATCAGAACGGCTGAAGTCAGACGGTGAACCCGTCCGCCACCGTCAGCACCTCGTCGAGGATTTCGAGTCCTTGACGAATTTCGTCCTCGGATGTCGTCAACGGCGGTGCGATCTGGAGGCGGTTGCCCGACACGAACGGCCACAGGCCGCGTGATTTCGCTGCGGCGGTCACCGTACCCATCGCTGCCGCATCCTTACCCGAGGCAGCGAAGGGCACCAGCGGTTCTCGCGTCGCACCGTCCTTGACCAGTTCCACAGCCCAGAAGAATCCCTTGCCGCGCACCTCGCCGACGCTGGGATGGGACTCGGCCAGCTTGGACAGGCCCGCACCGAGAACGTCCTCCCCCACGTGACGCACGTGCGGAAGAATCTTCTCGCGCTCGAATACGTTGATCGACGCCACGCCGGCCGCGCAGCCGAGTACGTGGCCCGAATAGGTCAACCCGCCCGGGTAGGGCTTGTGATCGAACTGCGCGGCGATCTTCTCCGAGATCACCACTCCGCCGAGCGGCACGTAGCCGGAGTTGACGCCCTTGGCGAACGTGATCAGATCCGGTGTCACATCCCAGGCCTGGCATGCGAACCATTCACCGATTCGCCCGAACCCGACCATCACTTCGTCGGCGATGTAGACGATCCCGTACTTGTCGCACAACGCCCGCACGCCGGCCAGATAACCCGGCGGCGGGATCAGCACACCGTTGGTGCCGATGACCGATTCGAGGATGAGACCGGCAATGTTCTGCGCGCCCTCGAGCACGATGACCTGCTCGAGGTGTGCCAGTGCTGCGGCCGTCTCGTCCTCGGGAGTCGTTGTGCCCCAGGGTGAGCGGTACGGATAGGGGCCGAAGAATCGGACGACGTCGACATTGGTCGGCTCGGTTCCCCACCGCCTCGGCTCGCCGGTGAGACCGATCGCAACACCGGTGCCGCCGTGATACGAGCGATAGGCGGCAAGCATTTTCGTGCGCCCGGTGTACTGCCGCGCCAGCCGCACCGCATGCTCGACGGCTTCTGCACCGCCCGTCGTGAAGAACACACGGTCCAGATCACCCGGTGCCCGCTCGGCGATCAACGCAGCGAGTTCACTGCGCTTGTTGTTGGCCACCGTCGGAGAAATGGTCGTCAACACCTGAGCCTGCTCGACGATGGCGGCCACCACATCCGGATGTTGATGACCGAGATTGACGTTGACCAGTTGCGACGAGAAGTCCAGGTAGCGATTGCCCTTGTCGTCCCAGAACCATGATCCCTCGGCACCCTCCACGGTGAGCGGATTCAGCTCGGCCTGCGCCGACCAGGAGTAGAACACGTGATCCATTACTTGCCGCCCTCTTCCAGTGTGACCTCCATCGGAGCGTACGACTCTCCGGTGACGTCCACGCCGTCGGCCTCGAGCAAATCGAGCGCCTCCGTGACGTACTCGTTCGTGTAGGCCTGCGCGTCGGGATCGGCAGTCAGAACGGTGGACCCCTCGGCGTTCGTCGTGGTCTTGGCGATGTCGACCGTCTGCTGCCACGCAGCCTCGTCGATCATTCCGATCCCATCCGCGGACGGCCAGATCAATTTGTTCACCTCGTTGACCTGCCAGAGCTGGTGACTCGCGCCGAGGGTGGAGCCCGCCGCGACGGTGATGTCGCGGCACTTTTCGACGTTGTCGCGGCAGAAGATCCAGCCCTTCAACGATGCAGCCAGGAATTTGACGGTCTGCTCCTGGTACGCCTCGTCGGCAAGCTTGTCGGTGTTGGCCCAGATCGCGTCCTGCAGCATTGCGACACCGTCGTCGTTCCAGTTCAGAGTGGTGAAATCGTCCTCGGTGTACAGCGCACCGGTCTCCGGGTTCACGGTCTCGAGCAGCTGTGCGTACTCGTTGTACGACATCGCCTGGGCCGCAGCGATATCACCGGACAGCAGTCCGTTCATATCGAATTGTTGCTGCACCAACGTCACGTCCGACGGGCTCACCCCGGCCTTGGTCATGCCGGCGAACAACTCGAATTCGTTTCCGTAGCCCCAGTTTCCGACGGTCTTGCCGCGAAGGTCGGCGGGTGAGGCGATGTTCTGATCCTCGAACGAGACCTGCAGCGTGCCGGATCTCTGATAGATCTGGGCGACGTCGGTGATGCCGGCTCCGGCCTCGCGGGAAGCGAGCGCCTTCGGTACCCACGCGACGGCATAATCGGCCTGCCCCTGTGCGAGGACTGTCTGCGGGACGATATCCGTTCCGCCGTCGAGGATTTCGACATCCAGCCCCTGTTCGGCATAGAAGCCCTGATCGACGGCGGCGAGGTAGCCGGCGAACTGGCCCTGCTTGAACCACTGCAATTGCAGCTTGATCGCTGTGTTTCCGTCTGCACCGGTGTCGGCGTCGGTCGTGGTGGTGCTGCACGCGGAGGCGACCACCGTCAGAGCCATGACGACGGCGAGAAGAGGCCGGGTTGTTCGAGTGATCTTCATCTTCATCTCTCCTGGGGACGACGCCGGGACACGAGTTTCTCGAGCAGCAGAACAACCAGAAAAAAGAGCAACCCCACTGCAATGGCACCCACGACGTAGGCCCATGCCCGGGGATAGGCAGTGTTCGCCGCGGCGGAGGTGATCCGCGACCCCAATCCGTTCTGCAGGCCACCGAAGTACTCGCAGATGATGGCAGCAATGACAGCATTGGGAGCGGCAACCCGCAACCCGGTGAAGATGTGCGGAACGGCGGACGGGAGTCGGACGATTCGAGTGAACTGCCAACTACCGACGGCGTACGACGTCATGAGGTCGTGATGCACCGGCGACACCTGACGGAGTCCCTTCGCCGCACTGACGAACACCGGGAAGAACACGACGATGGTCACGACGAGGCGGCGCGGAAGATCGGTCGTCGAGGAGAACATCGAGTTGAACACAGGTGCGAGGGCGACTATGGGAATTGCCGCGGCACCCGCCGCCAACGGGGTAAGAAGCTCGTCGACGATGCGAAGGCGAACAGCCACCATCGCCGCGAGCACACCGAGGACCGATCCTGCGATCAGTCCGACCAGCGCATTGGTTCCTGTTGCCACACTTGCCGATCCGATGTTGGCGGCGTTGCGCGCGAGCTGTTCGGCAATCGCAGTCGGAGACGGCAGCAGGAACGATGGAACGCCCGCGACGACCGTGAGCAGCTGCCACAACACGAGCGCCGCGACGCCGAACACCACTGGTGGCAGCCAGAGCTTCACGACAGTTCCACACTGCGAACGGTACGGCCGTGCAATGTATCCCGTACCGCGGTGATGGAGGAGAAGAACTCCGCCGATTCGCGCGAGTCCCCGTTTCTCTCGGACCTGTCGATGGTGAGTGTGTCGACGATGCGTCCCGGTCTGGCGGACATCACGACCACTCGATCGGACAGGTACACCGCCTCGGGGATGGAGTGGGTCACGAACACCACCGCTGCGCTCGACTCCTCGGCAATGCGCAGTAGGTCGTTCTGCATCTTCTCGCGCGTCATCTCGTCGAGCGCACCGAACGGTTCGTCCATCAGCAACAGTCCCGGCGTCCGGGCCAGAGCACGCGCGATCGCCACGCGCTGCTGCATACCGCCGGACAGCTGGCTGGGAAATTTCTCCGCGAAATCGCTGAGTCCGACGAGGTCCAGGAGCTCACGAACCCGTTCGGTCCGTTCGCGTTTGGGCACCTTGTGTAGTTCGAGCGGCAATCCGACATTGGATTGCACTGTTCGCCAGTCGAGCAACCCCGCCTGCTGGAACGCAATGCCGTATTTCTGCTCGATGCGGGCTTGCCGCGCTGTGAGGCCGAACACCGACACCGCACCGGAAGTGGGTCGGTCCAGATCTGCAATGATGCGGAGCAGAGTCGACTTACCGCACCCCGACGGCCCGATCAGCGAGACGAATTCGCCAGGTGCGATCGCGAGCGAAACATCCTCCAGCGCAATCACTCCCGCATCGAACGTCTTCCCGACGTTCTCGACGACTACCGCATGCTCGGTCATGACCGAGCCCGTCGACCGGGAGAGCGTCCCGCGTACCGACCCAATGCGACGTCGAGCAGTGACACCAACCCGGTGACCACCAGCCCGAGTACCGCTGCGCCCAACACAGCTGCATACAGACGAGACGCGTCGCCCGTCGCCTGCTGCGAGAAGACGATGATCTGCCTGCCGATGCCGCCGGTTGTTCCAGTGGATATTTCGGCAACCACGGCACCGATCACCGATGCGGCCGCGGCCAGACGTAGCGCAGGAATCAGGTGCGGCACCGAGGCGGGAATCCGCAGCCGCAGAAGCGTTGTCCACCATCCGGCCGCATAGCTGTGCATCAGATCGAGAGACGCCTTGTCGGGTGCGCGGAGGCCGCGCAGCATCCCGACCGCGACCGGGAAGAACGCGAGATAGGACGCGATGACGGTGATGCTCATCCACGGCTGCCAGGCGTACCCGCCGATGGCGATCTTCCCTCCCCAGCCTGCGACGAGCGGCGCCAGCGCGATGAGCGGTACCGTCTGCGAGACGATCACGTAGGGCAACACCGACCGCTCCACCCACACGAACCGTTGCATGGCGACAGCGAGGATCAGCCCGACCACAGCGCCCAGCGCGAACCCGAGTACCGCGAGCCCGAACGTGAACAGGCCACTGGATACGATCGCAGCACCGACACTGCGAGCCCCCGCGACATTCACTTCCGGCTCGGTCAGCGCCGCCAACACCGACCACACGTGCGGCAGAGCGCCGTCGTCGGTGCGCGGCAACACCCGCACACCGCCGATGCTCACGCCGTTTTCGGGGACGAGCACTTTCACCAGCTCCCACATCACCAGCACCAGCACCACCGCCGCTACGGCCATGACCGGACGACGGAGCCCTCGCACCGACCGGGCTGGAGTCGGTGTCACCACCGTCGCCTGGTCGAGTACAGCGGTCACGATGTCGCCGTCACGGACTTACGAATCTGCGGAATGATGCTCTCTCCGTAGGCTTCCAGCGTCGAGGCCTTGGCGTCGTGCTGGAGGTAGACCGAGAACTGGTCGACGCCGAGTGCCTCCAGATCCTTCAGTTTGACGATGTGATCGGCCGGTGTCCCCAGCAGACAGAATCTGTCGATCACCTCGTCAGGAACGAATTCTGCGTGCGAGTTTCCCGCCCGGCCGTGCTCGTTGTAGTCGTAACCGGTACGCGCTGCGATGTAGTCGGTGAGCGCCTGCGGAACTCCGTCGCCGTTCCCGCCGTAGCGCGCGACGATATCGGCGACGTGATTGCCGACCATCCCACCGAACCAACGACACTGATCTCGGGCATGTTCGAGCCCGGCCTCGGTACCGTCGGTGACGTAGGCGGGCGCTGCAACACAGATCGAAATCGAATCCGGATCTCGGCCCGTCTGCTCGGCCGCAGCACGCACTCGGCCAATCGTCCACGCAGCAATGTCGGGATCTGCCAGCTGCAGAATGAATCCGTCCGCTACCTGCCCGGTGAGCTCGAGGGCTTTCGGTCCGTACGCCGCGACCCACACCTCGAGCTTCGAGTGCTCGGCCCACGGGAACTGCACCGTCGTCCCACCGACACGGGCACTGCGGCCGTTGGCCAGATCTCGAATCACCTCGATCGAGTCCCGAAGCGAAGCAAGCGTTGTCGGCTTACCGCCGAGAGCGCGGACCGCGGAATCGCCCCGACCGATGCCGCACACGGTCCGATTGCCGAACATGTCGTTGAGAGTCGCGAATGTCGATGCAGTCACCGTCCAGTCACGCGTGGCGGGATTGGTGACCATCGGGCCCACGGTCACGCGCCTGGTCGCGGCCAGAATTTGACTGTAGATGACGTACGGTTCCTGCCACAGCAGATGCGAATCGAACGTCCACACGTGCGAAAAGCCATGCGTCTCGGCCTGTCTGGCCAGATCGATCACCCGCGACGCAGGCGGATTGCACTGCAGCACCACCCCGATGTCCATGGCTCAGATCAGATTCTGAGAGAGGTCGCGGCGGACGAAGCGGCCGTGCCCGGCAGTACCGGAATACGATCCACTGTCGACGATGATGCGCCCACGAGACATCACGGTGTCGACGTGGCCGTCGATCTCGAAGCCCTCGTACGCCGAGTAGTCCATGTTCATGTGATGCGTCTTGTCGACTCCGATGCTGGTCTGTCCGTTCGGGTCGTAGATCACGATGTCCGCATCTGCTCCGGGGCTGATGACGCCCTTCCTCGGATACATTCCGAACATTCGGGCCGGGGTGGTGCAACAGACGTCGACCCACTTCTCCAAGGTGATCTTGCCGCTCTTGACCCCCTGGAACATCAGGTCGATGCGGTGTTCGACCGAACCTATGCCGTTGGGAATCTTGGAGAAATCACCGATCCCCATCTCTTTCTGGTCCTTCATGCAGAACGGGCAGTGATCGGTACTGACGGTGGCCACGTCACCTGTGCGCAGGTAGCGCCACAACTCGTCCTGATGACCTTCGGCCCGCGACCGCAGCGGCGTCGAGCAGACCCATTTGGCCCCCTCGAAGCCGGGCGCACCCAACTGTTCTTCGAGTGACAGGTAGAGGTACTGCGGACACGTCTCGGCAAACACGTTCTGCCCGTTGCCTCTTGCCTGAGCGATTTGCTCCAGCGCCTGCTTGGCAGACACGTGTACGACGTACAGCGGCGCGCCGGTGACGTCTGCCAGCATGATCGCTCGGTGTGTCGCCTCTTCTTCGAGTTGCCACGGGCGCGATGTCCCATGGAAGTACGGGGCCGTGTCGCCGCGCGCGATGGATTGCGCCACAAGCACATCGATGGCAATCCCGTTCTCGGCGTGCATCATCAACAGCGCACCCGTTTCGGCGGCTGACTGCATGGCTCGTAGGATCTTGCCGTCGTCGGAGTAGAAGACGCCCGGGTAGGCCATGAAGAGTTTGAAGCTCGTCACACCCTCGGAGACCAACTCGCTCATGGCTTTCAGAGAATCGTCGGTGACGTCGCCGATGATCTGATGAAACCCGTAGTCGACGGCACACTTCCCGGCCGCTTTCTCGTGCCACTGCGCCAGGGTGTCCTGTACGCGCTGGCCGGGAGTCTGAATAGCGAAGTCCACGATGGTCGTCGTACCGCCCCAGGCCGCCGCGCGCGTACCGGTTTCGAAGGTATCGGAGGCGAACGTGCCACCGAACGGCATCTCCATGTGGGTGTGTCCGTCGACGCCGCCCGGAATCACGTACTTCCCGGTGGCGTCGACGACGACATCCGCCGAGGTTTTCAGGTCCGCAGCCAGTGACACCGATCCGGGTGCCAGCACCGCGACGATGGTCTCACCGTCGATGAGCACGTCCAGTTCCTGTGCGCCGGTAGTGGATACGACGGTTCCGCCGTGGACGAAGGTGGTGGCCATCAGGGCTGCACCAGCGGTCCGTACGCGTCCGGTCTGCGGTCGCGATAGAAGGCCCATCGGTCGCGGACCACTCGGATCAAATCCATGTCCAGATCTCGAACGATGATCTCGGTCTTGGAGTCCGACGCTACCTCGCCGACGAACTTGCCCTCGGGGTCCACGAAGTAGCTGGTTCCGTAGAAATCGTTGTCACCGTATTCGGATTCGACACCGACCCGGTTGATCGCACCCACGTAGTACTCGTTCGCGACGGCAGACGCCGGCTGCTCCAGCTTCCACAGATAGTTCGACAGCCCCCTCGACGTAGCCGAGGGATTGAAGACGATCTCGGCACCGGCGAGTCCGAGGGCTCGCCAGCCTTCGGGAAAGTGCCGGTCGTAGCAGATGTAGACACCGATGCGGCCGACCGCGGTATCGAACACCGGCCACCCCAGGTTGCCCGGCCGGAAGTAGAACTTTTCCCAGAATCCGTTCACGTGCGGAATATGGTGCTTGCGATACTTGCCGAGATAGGTGCCGTCGGCGTCGACCACGGCAGCGGTGTTGTAGAGAAGGCCGGGTTGCTCCTGCTCGTACACGGGCAGAATCATCACGATGCCGAGCTCCTTCGCCAATGCGGCGAAACGGTCGACGGTGGGACCGGGTACCGATTCGGCGTACTCGTAGAACTTCGCATCCTGAAGCTGACAGAAGTACGGGCCGTAGAAAAGTTCTTGAAAACAGACGATTTTCGCGCCTTGCTCGGCAGCCGACCGAGCAAACCCCTCGTGTGCCGCGATCATCGATTCCTTGTCACCGGTCCACGTGCTCTGGACCAACGCAGCTCGAACTGTGGACATCATCGGCACTCCATCTCTCGCTGGCTTGCACCCTCGAGAATATTTTGCGCCGTGTTACGGGATCGTTCGTCCGGTTTCGTGTGTATTAATCGTCGGGCGGCCCCTGGGCCGTCAGGAGCCCGAGTTCGGAAGCAATGCGCGTACGGCGTCGATGGTGTCTGCAGTGCTGAGGTTCTTGTCGGGGCGGTATCGCAACACTCGCGCAAATCGAAGGGCTACTCCACCGGGGTAGCGCGGACTCACCTGAACGCCGTCGAGTTCGATTTCGACGATCAGTTCGGGGCGTAGGTACACGGTGTGCTCGTCGCGCTCACGCTCGTGTTTCGGGAATTCGTCCGTCTGCCACTGCAACAGAACGTCGGTCAATCCCTTGAACGTCTTCCCCACCATGATCGGGTCACCACCGTCCGGATCGCGAGCTCCGAGGTGCAGGTTGGACAGAAATCCCGTGCGGCGGCCGTATCCCCACTCGGCTCCGAGAACGACGAGATCGAGGGTGTGCTCGGGCTTGACCTTCTGCCAACTCTTACCGCGGCGACCTGCGGCATACGGGGAACCGAGCGCCTTGAGCATGACCCCCTCGTGCCCGGCGTCCAGAGCAGCGTCGAAATGCGCCGCCGCTCCATCCGCGTCGGGTCGGACGACACTGGGAATGCGGTGCCCAGGGGCCACCCTTTCGAGAGCATCGAGCCGCTGCTCGAGGGATGCATCGAGCAGATCCGCGCCGTCCAGGTGCAGACAATCGAAGAAGTAGGGCTGCAGCAGCAGTTCGTGCGCGCTCTCCGCGCCGAACCTGCTCATCGTTTCCTGGAACGGCCGCGGCCGCCCACTGTCGTCGAGCGCCAGGGTCTCCCCGTCGAGAACCACCGACTCGCACGGCAGGGCCAGTACCAGTTCCACCAACTCGGGCACGCCCGCAGTGACGTCCCGCAAGGTCCGCGTGAAGATACTGACGTCTGTTCCGGATCGGTGCACTTGAATGCGCGCGCCGTCGAGCTTGTACTCGACGGTGACATCGCCGTTCAGTTGCTCCCATGCCGCGCGGAGACAATCAGCGGGCGATGCCAACATCGGCCGCACCGGGCGTCCCACCTCGAGCCGGAACGCATCCAGCGCCTCGACGCCACCGGTGATCGCGGCCACGGCGGTGGCAGACAGGCGACCCGAGAGCATGAATGCTCGACGCACCGGGGCCTGCGGAAGCTTCGTTGCAGCAGCGACGGCGTCGACCATGATTCCTTCGAGTGCTCCCTGGCGGAGCTCTCCCGTGACGAGCCTGATCAGAAACTGTCTCTCCTCGGCGGTGCAGCGCGACAACAGGTCCGTCAGCAGCGTTCCTCGTCGCGCAGCCGACCCGGCGCCCGATGTCGACGCGACCGCGGTGATCGCATCGTCGACCTCGGTGACCGTCAACGTGGAGACCTCGGCGGAGGTGACGTCGAGATCGGCCAGAGTGCGCCAGCCGACTCCGATCCGACCCTGTGGCAACTCCCCCGACAACCAGGACACCGCGGGTTCGATGTCGCCGAGTTGCGCCTCGGCGAGCAGCGCGCTCAGCTGCTCGATCTTGACCTTGCGTGAGCGCGTCGCGGCCACGGCACGGGAGGCTTCGACAATCCTGGACATCAACACTCACCGAACATAACTGCACCTACCGACAGGCCTACCCAACCGGGTCATTCCGCAGGCTCCACCCCCGCCTGACATCCAATTGTTACCGGTGGGACTCCTGCGGCCGATGTTCTGGCTGTTACGTTCGATTCATGTCAGCAGCGCCCGGGCAACCTGCATGGCGGATCGGTCAGCTGAAGCCCAACACCCGGTCGCCCCAGGCAGCGCGCATGTCACCATCGGGGTCCTCGACCAGGGTGTCGGATGCATCGATCACCAGGGTCCAG
Organism: Rhodococcus sp. NPDC078407; assembly: GCF_044542515.1. Classification (NCBI taxonomy): domain Bacteria; kingdom Bacillati; phylum Actinomycetota; class Actinomycetes; order Mycobacteriales; family Nocardiaceae; genus Rhodococcus; species Rhodococcus sp. NPDC078407. The sequence continues at coordinate 71,145 of NZ_JBITUQ010000023.1, forward strand.
CGCGCTTTCTCGGTGTACGGAGCCCAATGCTTGGACGCGTCCAATGCTGCGGGCACCCCGTACCTCGCGAACGCGAGCCACCGTCTCTGCATTCGCGCCGCCACCGCCATCGCCTGCTTCCGGCCGCCGAGCCAGAACGTGGGGTCGCGGTTCATCGTCCCGAAATTGCCGAATACGTACGGCAGTTCGGTCGCGTGGCCGGCTCCCACTCGCGCAGCCTTGAGCATCGGCGTCGCGTGATCGAATCGGTACATCCACGTCGGCGCGTGCCTGCTGTGCGCGTCGGCAATCCACATACTCGGCATGACGAATCCGGCATCTCGCGACATCGCCTGCGCGCCGGCCGGTTTGTACCTGTCCGGGTAGGCCGCCATGATCTCGGCGATGCGATGAGCCGGCAGATCGGCGTGATCGTGTGCGATGGCCCGGAACATCTCCGAGACGGTGTCGGAGGTGATCGGCATCAGCGGGGACTTCATGAACCGGAAGATCGACGGCTCGTCGTGGTTGGTGCCGATGATCAGGGGAATCTTGTGGGACAGCCCCTTCTGGAATGCAGCCACCGGGTAGCGCGGAACGATGTCTCCGTCCACGACCGGCGAAAGACCAAGGGTTCCCGGCACTCTCGTCGGAACCTCGTAACAGAGTGTGTCCCCCGCAGCGACCAGCCTGCTGAAATGCATGTCGAACAGTTCGCCGATGTCTTCCCGGTCCACACCCACCAGTTCCAGAAATCTCGACGCCACCGCGGCACCGCGGTGAGGGCCGTAGACCGACGTTGCAGGAGCACTCTGCACGATGGCTTGCTGAAACAGACCCTCGGCCTTGGGCGACGTCATCAGAGTGGTGACCGAAGCGCCCCCGGACGATTCACCGAACAGGGTGACGCGATCGGGATCGCCGCCGAAAGCAGAAATGCAGTCGCGTACCCATTCGAGTGCGGCGATCTGGTCCCGCAATCCGAGATTGGTCTCGAAGGTGTGCTCGTCGGTGGAGAACGACGAGAGGTCGAGGAACCCGAAGGGACCGAGGCGGAAGTTGACGGTCACCACCACCACGTCGCCGTTCTCGCTCAGGTTCCGCCCGTCGTACACCCGCTGTGCAGCCGATCCGATCGAGTACGCGCCGCCGTGGATCCACACCAGCACCGGCCGCGCCTCGCCATCGGGCCGGGGGGCCCACACGTTCAGCGTGAGGCAGTCCTCGGAAATGGACAGCGACGGATCGATCGGCACCGGACTGTCGCGACCCTGTGGTGCCATCGCGCCGAACTCGAGACCGTCGAGCACGCCGGACCACGGCTGCAGCGGCCGCGGCGATCGGAACCGATGCTTGCCGACGGGTGGTGTTGCGTAGGGAATACCCCGCCACGCCACGATCGGCGATGCGTCGACGGCAACCGGGTCGACGGCAACCGGGTAGCCCAAGACGTCGCCGTACGGTGTGCTCGCCAGCACGGTGTAGTCGGACGCGGCGGAGTCGGACGCGTTGACCATCGATCCTCCTGTTCGGTCGCTGCCCAACGTACCAACATCGGCCCTGGGCTCGGCGACGTCACGTGCGGCCACGACGCCCTCGAGCGAAGGAATCGACGATGAGAAGAATCGGATGTGCCACAGCGGCAATCGTGGCAGTCGGCCTACTGTCCGCCTGCGGTTCGGGTGAAGGCGACGGGCCGATGGCGACGATCATCACCGACCGCCCCACCCCGATCAGCGCACTTCCGACGACAGCCGGTACCACGCCGACATCGCCACCTGCTTCCACGACGCCGCCGGCGTCCGTCACCACCGTGCCGGTAACCAGTCCACCTCCGCCCCAGGCTGTTTCGGAGAAGTACGCGGGTAAGGCGCCTGGTTGGTACTACTTCTCGAGCCCCAGCGGGAAGTTCGAGTGCGGCATTGCCGTTCTCGAGTCCTCCATTGCCGGATGCCACGGTTCACTCCCTGATTCGGCACCCGATGTTTCCGACAGTGGGGCGTCGGGAACAACGGTGAAACCGAATGCCGTGCAGCTGATCGCGGGGTCCCCGGCGAAGTTCGAGACTCTGGGCGACCCCAAGTTCCACCGTTTCGACGGACCCGCGGCCGCCCTGCCGTACGGCGAGGTGCTCACCGTCCCCGGCAGCGGATCCAGCAACGGCCTCCAGTGCAGTGTCGACGAGCAGGCCGGGGTCACCTGCACCGATCAGGTGGGCCACGGTTTCACCGTCTCGACCGAAGATTTCGACCTTCGTTGACGGTCTCGTTCGCGCAGCGAATTACCAGGCGTAATGTCCGAGGACGGTACGACAATCCCTGCCGTACGGTCTCCCCAGCGGCCGACGTCCCTACACGCGGCCAGAAGGTGCGTCACTCATGAATCAGTCCTCCGACCACCACACAGCGAAGGTCATCGGCGTCAGCGTCGCCGCTGCTGTGGGCGGCTTCCTCTTCGGCTTCGACAGCTCGGTCATCAACGGGGCTGTCGACTCCATCGAAGATCACTTTTCACTCGGTTCGTTCACCACCGGGTTCGTGGTGGCGATCGCCCTGATCGGATGTGCCGTAGGTGCCTGGTTCGCAGGCAGCCTCGCGGACCGCTGGGGACGCAAGAAGGTGATGCTGTTGGGCTCCGCCCTGTTCACCATCTCTTCGATAGGATCCGGATTCGCATTCAGCGTTCCCGACCTCATGCTCTGGCGAGTACTGGGCGGGCTGGGCATCGGTATCGCGTCGGTGATCGCACCGGCCTACATCGCCGAGATCGCTCCCGCGAAGTGGCGCGGCTCCCTGGCCTCGCTGCAGCAGCTGGCTATCACCATCGGCATCTTCGCCGCCCTGCTGTCCGACGCCCTCCTCGCGGGGGCTGCCGACGGGGCATCGAACGACTTGTGGTTCGGAGTCGAAGCATGGCGTTGGATGTTCCTCGTCGGCGTCGTACCGGCACTGGTGTACGGGCTGCTGGCAACACTGATTCCGGAATCGCCGCGCTATCTGGTGGGTCAACACCTCGACGAAGAAGCCGCGAGAGTGCTCGCCGAGATCACCGGCGAATTGCACCCCGACGAGCGCGTACACGAGATCAGGCTGACACTGCGTAAGGAGTCACGCTCGTCGTTCGCCGACATTCGCGGTCCGAAGTTCGGCCTGCAACCCATCGTCTGGGTGGGCATCACGATGGCCGTGCTCCAGCAGCTGGTCGGTATCAACGCGATCTTCTACTACTCGACAACGCTGTGGCGCTCGGTCGGCTTCACCGAGGATCAGTCGTTCACCACCTCCGTCATCACCGCTCTGATCAACGTCGTCATGACGTTCGTCGCGATCCTGTTCGTCGACCGCATCGGCAGGCGCAAGCTGCTGATGGGGGGCTCGATCGGCATGTTCGTCGGACTCGTCATGGCGTCCGTGGCGTTCTCGCAGTCGATCGGCAGCGGCGACGACGTCACGCTCCCCGCTCCTTGGGGTGCGATCGCGTTGATCGGTGCCAACCTCTTCGTCATCTTCTTCGCCTCGACATGGGGTCCGATCATGTGGGTCATGCTCGGTGAGATGTTCCCCAACCGCATGCGAGCCATGGCTCTCGGCATCGGCACAGCAGCCAACTGGATGGCCAACTTCGCCGTCACACTTGCATTCCCGCCGCTGACCTCGTCCGTCGGGCTGTGGGTGATCTACGCAGGTTTCGCCTTGTTCGCCGCGCTCTCGTTCTTCTTCGTCAAGTCCAAGATCCAGGAGACCAAGGGCATGGAACTCGAGGACATGCTGGGATGAGTCCGGGCCGCAGATACAGGGGCGGCAGCGTCGACACCGGGTGACCGGTGTTACTGTCGCTTTCGTTCTGACACGGGGTGTGTCCGCCGATGCGGATGCTGAGATCAAACCCGCCGAACCTGATGCAGGTAATACTGACGAAGGGATGTCAAGGCGATGACGCCTGTTGTATCTGCGGACCCAGTCCGCTTCACCGATGTTCTGTGGGATGCCTCCGAAGGCATGCGACGCGCGATCGACGATCTGAAATTTCTCCGACTGCTCGGTGCCGGGACGCTTCCGCTCGACGCCTTCCGTCGGTACCTCGAGCAGGACTCGCTCTATCTGGGCGGGTACGTGAAGTCGCTGTCCTTGTTGGCGGCACACGCACCGACCCCGCTCGCCGGCGCATTCTGGGCGAGCGCCGCCGCGAGCACCATGGATGAGGCAGCGTCGCACGAGGCCATGCTGACCAGCGGATCTCTGCCCCCGTCGACGGAGAAGCCTGTGCCCTCGCCTGCATGCCTGGGATACACCTCGTATCTGACCGCAACCGCAGCAACCGAGCCGTATCCCGTCGCGGCTGCGGCGGTGCTGCCGTGCTTCTGGATCTACGCCGATGTCGGTCGTACTCTCGCCGAGGCCGCGAAGACGGTGCTCGATCGCGATCCCGATCACCCCTATGCGCAATGGGTCGCTTCGTACGATGCACCCGAATTCCATGCCATCGTCGAAGCCGCGAAAACCTTCGTGGACGACGCCGCCGCGGCTGCGACTCCGGATCAGCGCGAACAGATGATCGATGCGTTCCTCGTCGCGTCGAGGTACGAATTGATGTTCTGGGACAGTGCTTTACGTCCGACTCCGTGGCCCCTGGTCGAGAGTGCGGTGTTCGCATGAGAACCCCTCGAATACTCGCAGCGCTGGCAGCGGCAGTCGTGGCGACGACCGGACTGGCAGGATGCTCGGAATCGGCAGATTCCGACACCATCCGCTTCGCCCTCGACTGGACGCCGAACACCAATCACACCGGCCTGTACGTTGCCCTGCAGGAAGGCTACTTCGCCGACGCCGGGTTGGATGTAGAAGTTCTGCCCTACAACAACACCGCGGCAGACACTCTTGTCGATGCCGGCAACGCCGAATTCGGTATCAGCACACAGAGTTCGGGCGTCTTCGCCACCTCGGCAGGCGCACAGACCGTATCCGTTCTCGCCCCGCTGCAGCATTGGGCGACGGGCATCGGAGTTCGCGCGGACCGCGACGACATCCCGAGCCCGAAGGCACTCGACGGCAAGGTCTACGCCGGCTTCGGCGAGGCCGGCGAGCAAGCCGGACTCGAGAAGGTCATCCAGAACGACGGCGGTGCAGGCGAATACGAGACCGTCGTACTGGGCACCTCGGCGTACGAGGCCGTCTACTCCGGTACCGCCGACTTCACCGTCTCCTACTTCGCGTGGGAAGGCATCGAGGCCGAGCACAGCGGAACCCCCATGAAGTACTTCGATTACATCGACTATGGATTTCCCGACGCCTACGCCATTACCATCAGTGGCAACGAACCCTGGCTGGCTGCCCATCCGGACGAGGCGAAGAAATTCGTGCAGGCACTCCAACGCGGGTATCAGCTCGCCGCCGATGATCCCGACAGAGCCGCACAGGATCTGATCGACGCCAATCCGGGAACCTTCACCGACGAGTCGCTCGTCTTCGAGAGCCAGAACATGCTTGCGACCGAATACATGAAGGACGCTTCCGGCGAGGTCGGAAGACAGAGCCTCGACAAGTGGACGGCCTATTCGAAGTTCCTCTACGAGAGCGGAGTGCTGGCCGATGAGAACGGCGAGCCTCTGACCGTGGAGCCGGACTGGTCGACCTACTTCACCAATGACTACCTCGGCGATCGATGAGCCGGTAGCCGCTGACCGAGGTTCGTACTCGTTCAGCGGTATTCGAGCCTCGCTGCGCTGGGCGTGGCCTGCGCTCACCGTCGTCGCTGCACTCATCGCCGCGTGGCAGATCTACGTCGAGACCAGCGGCATCCGGCCGCAGGTGCTGCCGTCGCCAGGCCGCGTCGTCGCACAGGGTTGGGCGCAACGCGATGCGATCGGGGAGAACGCCGCCGCCACTCTGCAGGTGACGCTCGTCGGTTTCGCGGTCTCTTTGGCGCTGGCCTGGCTGCTGGCCGTCGCGGTGGATTTCTCACCGTGGCTCCGGCGTGCGTTCGTGCCGCTCTTCGTCGTATCGCAGACACTGCCGATCATCGCGATCGCACCGTTGCTGATCATCTGGTTCGGCTTCGGTCTGCTCCCGAAAATTCTGGTGATCGCTCTGGCCACGTTCTTCCCGATGGCCATCGGGCTCATCGAAGGCTTCGCGGCAGCCGATCGCGACGCGAAATCTTTGCTCGCCAGCATGGGAGCCTCACGCTGGCAACAATTTCGGTACGTGCGGCTGCCGTCGGCTCTCCCGCGATTCTTCACCTCTTTGCGCATCGGTATCACCTACGCCGTCGTCGGGGCGATCTTCGCCGAATACGCAGGAGCCAGTGCGGGACTGGGTATATACATGAGCCAACAGAAGAACTCGTTCCGAACGGATCTGGTCCTCGCCGCGGTTGCCGTCACGGCCGTGATCAGCGTTCTCCTCTTCGTATCCACGTTCGTGGTCGAACGATTGGTCGCTCCGTGGGCACGCCACAGCTCGGCGGGTCTGCATGTCTGATCAGTCCACGTCCGACAACTGCATCGAGGTTCGCGACCTCATCACATCGTTCGGCGACAAGCTTGTGCTGGACGGAGTTTCGTTCGATGTACGGCCTGGCGAGTTCGTCTCGATCATCGGACCCAGCGGCTCCGGCAAGAGCACGGTGTTCAACATGCTGGCGAAGCTCGACAGACCCGATTCCGGAACGATTCGCGTTCCGCCGAGTGCCTACATGCCGCAGAAAGACCTGCTGTTTCCCTGGCGATCGGTGCTGGACAACACCACTCTCGGACTCGAGGTGCAGGGCGTCGCAAAGAAGGAGGCGAGAGCCCGGGCGCGGGAACTGTTCCCCGTGTTCGGCCTCGACGGCTACGAGTCGGCCAGGCCGTCCGAACTCTCCGGCGGCATGCGCCAGCGCACCGCGCTCCTGCGCACTGTCGTACAGGGTCGGTCGGTCGTGCTGCTCGACGAGCCGTTCGGAGCACTGGACTCGCTGACCCGCAGCGATATGCAATCGTGGTTGCAGCAGGTCTGGTCGGAGTTCCGGTGGACGGTCCTGATGATCACGCACGACATCCGTGAGGCGGTCTACCTCTCCGATCGCGTGATCGTCCTGTCTGCCAGACCCGCTCACGTTCGACGGCAGATCGAGGTGACGTTGCCCCGTCCACGCGGACTCGAGATCGTAACGACTCCGGAGTTCGCAGCGGTCGAGAAGCAGCTGATGGATGTTCTGATCGGTGCATCGAAGTCCTGATCGGCACGTCTTCGGTTCCGTCGGCGCAGGGTGTCACTCCGACACCGCGAATGTGCACTCACTCCTGGCCGGCCGATGACCCGCCCAGTAGCAGAGCCAATTCATCGGCAGCCGAGTACGCGGCCTCCAGGTTGGCGCGCGCTTGCGGAATGCGGGATGCCAGCGCCGGCACCCGTGGCGCGAGCGTCAGGTCGACCGGAACGAAGCGGACGTCCATGCCCAGAGCGAACTCGAGTACCTGCCGGAGTTGCGCCGTGGCGTGATCGGTCGACGCGGCGTCTGTGCCCGGGGTGTAGTCGTTCCCACGACTCGTCACCACGACTGCAGGCTTGCCGACGAGAGGCGCCGTGTCGCCGTCGAACGGGACGGTGACGCCGGGAACGTGTACGTAGTCGATCCACGCCTTCAAGGTCGACGGGATCGACCAGTTGTACATCGGCGCTCCGATGAGCACCACGTCGGCCGAGATCAGTTCCTCGATGAGCTCGGTCTGCAACGCTTCGGCGGCAGCATCGACGGATTCTTCGGATGTCCGCAGGTGCGGTGCCCAGTGCAGCGCTGATGTAGGTAAGTGCGGCAGGGGATTCAGATGTAGGTCGCGATGGATCACCGAATGATCGGTGCCTATCGCATGCCAGCTGTCCGAGAAGCGGGCAGTGACCTGGCGGCTGATCGAACGAGCCGGATCTGCGGACGAATCGAGGTGTAACAACTGCGGCACTGACACACTCCTCGCTATCGGGTGCTTCGAGCCTATTCCTGCCGTCCACTTCTATCCTGGTCGAATGGACTTCCGATTCGTCGTACCCGCGCTCGACTCTCGTTCTGCCACACGGCTCGCGGCCGTCGTTCACGAACAGACCGGCGACGACGTCGATGTGCGTATCGGAGATTCGCCGCTTGCGCTCGACGAAGCAGCGCGAGGTGCCGTGCTCGAACTGCTCACGCAACTGGCAAGCGGCCGAGCGATCGCAATCGGAACTGTGGACGAGCTCCTCACTACCTCGCAGGCCGCTGCGGTACTCGGAGTGTCCGACACCTATGTCCGACGGTTGGCCGACTCGGGCGATCTACCTACCGAAATGCGCGGCACCCACCGACGATTCAGGCTCGAAGATGTTCTGCGGCAGCGTGACCGGTTCAAATGACACACACCGTCAGCCGGCCTCGCGCTCGAAGTGCTGTGACTGGACGGTCGTCAGATCGCGAAACGCCTGCCCGGCGGCCTTCCACAGTTGTTCGGAGTCGATGTAATCGACTCCGCGGATTTCGACGTCACCCAGGTACGCGCCGACATCCACCGACAACATCCCGATGACGGACGACACGTCGACGTCGAGATAGACCGACTGTGCGTTCTGCAGCTCCCGGAACTGGACCGAGAAGAACTCGGCAGGAATTCTCCGATCGACGAACTGCGCGATGAGAAACACGAAACGCGACGCGTGGGCTGCGCCCGATCGGTAGGAATGCTCCATGATGAACACCTCTCCCCACGGTCGACAGCACCCCTCGCACTGTCGACCGTTGAGCTCGCTGAAACTCGATTGTCGATGCACGGACGAACTCTCGAACATCGATTCGACCCAGTGGCAAAACAGGGAGCTCGTCCTACGAGCGCAAGATTAATCGGGCTAATGTCCCGTTTCCCCGAGATGGAACAAGTTGGTGAGGAATCACAACGAAACCTGCTCAGCGAGTTGGCCTCTACTGAAATGATCCCAGCGGAGCGCGATCAGGCGTGTCCAGCTGCCAGAACTGCCAACCGTCGCGCTCCTCGACATCCCCGCTGATATGGGTGGCGACGGCGCTGGCGGCGACGGACGGGTTGTCGAACCGTCGCCCCTCCATCGGTCCGGCAGTGATCTCGAGTCGCTGGGTCTCGGGGTCGTAGCGGCCACTCAGTCGATAGCCCTCACAATCGGCAACGACCCGCACCCGGTTGTCGATAACTTCTTCTTCTACTGCCGCCTTGGCCGACTTGCGCGTCGCCTTGACGCGTGGAGTACGAACCCAGGTCTGTTCGGGACCGACGTCGAGCGTGGTGTCCAAGGTGGCGCTCAGTCCCAACAAGTCCCACCGCTCGCTGCCGTGGACCACCCGATCCACCGCGATCGCGTGATGACCGGTCCTGGTTCGGAGGGGTGAATCCTGAACCCAGAGATCGACCTCGCCGCGAATGTCCGACGCCATCTCTTCCGAGGAAACCATGTAGAAGCGCGGCTGCTCGGTGGCAAGATCGACGAACACCCAATACGACGACCCGGTGTCATCGCTCTCGAGAGACTCGTCTTGCCGGCGTGCCTTCCAGTCCCCTGTGACCTTCGACCGCACCCGAACGATGCACGACGACGTACCGTCCATCGACCAGACCTGAACGGGGTTCCGGCGAGATGTGGTCAGCCGCTCTGCGCGTCCGCCGCGCTGCGCGACCGTTCTGATGAATGCCTTGATTCCCCGGTCGGATGTGTCTTCCACGGATTGCCACCTTCAGCCTCGAGTGCGCCCCGTACTTATGAAGAGCGGTGTTGCGACGGGTGGCGCTCGCACGACTCGGTTTCCCTCACCCTACTGCTTCGCACCCTGCTGGAGTAACCACCGACTACCCGCACGACGAGCGCCGGATACCGTGAAGACACCGAACTCGGCAAGGAGGTACAACCATGCAGGTGACGATCGACCATGACTCGGCGAACAGCCGGTTCGAGATCCACGTCGACTCCGAACTGGCCGGCTACTCGGAATACTTCGAATCCGACGGCGTCAGGACGTTCCATCACACCGTCACGCTTCCTCGATTTCGTGGCCGAGGACTCGCCGCCGCACTCACCGAGCACGCCCTGGACGACACCAGCACGCGGGGCCTCCGGGTGGTCCCCACATGCTGGTTCGTCCGGGATTTCATCGCAGCGGCGGGAGATCGTTACTCACATCTGATCGACCCCTGACTGTCAGCGCCGGGACGACGACACTCCGATCCGAATCTCGGATTCCGTTTCACAGTCCTTCGAGGGTATTGCCTCCGCAGCTTCGATCTCGCGCGAATCCGCTTCTGCTACAGCCATTTCAGCTGCCCGCTCCGCCGCGATCCGACGCCGCTCGTAGTTTCGCGCGCCGCGCGCGACGCGTTGTCGGTGTTCGTTCAGGAATTGTTCGTAGTGGTACATCTGTTCTCCTACAACAAGAATGGACGCCGACGACAGCGGTGTACTGCGCGGCAAGGAAGCCGAAGGGTGTCTGAATCACCTTCGCGCCGAAGCTCTACTCAGAGAGCATGATTGGCAATATGCGCAATGCGCGTGAGGACATCGCGTCGGCTTGCGTACTTCGATTCTGCTGCCACTGTCCACCTCCACGGTCTGCACGATTCGCCTGTGTCATGATCATGCACGCAGTAGGCCTCGAACTCCAACGATTTAAATTCGAGGCACGAGTTCGTGCAAGACTATTTCCAAAGCGTTTGCGGCAGAATCTGTTCGGACGCCTAGCCCTTCTTGGACGTTGCCCACGGTCCATGCCGCGTCCACAGCATCATGCAGAACGGTGCGGCACAGAGGCGACGGCCGACGCGACGCGACAGTGCCGGGTCACGATGCGTTGGGCTCGCTCATTTGCCCCGCCGCTGCCCACGCGTACGCGTTCGTTGATTGCCGAGAAGGTGGGACTGCCCCGAGTTCGGTTGACTCGTTGGGTTGAGTGAATCAGGCCGCGTGTGCGGACTGATTGATTGTCTCAAACTCGGTTGGGGTGAGTTT
>NZ_JBITUQ010000024.1:0-78920 GCF_044542515.1 Rhodococcus sp. NPDC078407
CTACGCCTCGACGGCCTGAGCCCGGTGCGATACCGAGCCCAGGCCCTCGCAGCCTAGGATTTGCATTAGCAGTCCAACCCGCGGGGTCCAGTGCACTGTGATGGTCCATTCACGCACACCACGGTGCGGCGTCAATGGACCATTACATGCGTCTGGGCAGTGTGCAATGGTCCATTGACGCGGCGGGGAAGTGGGCAGACAAGCGCCGCCCGGCTAGAGCTTGCGGGCCGTATCGATTCCGAGTGACATTCCCACCAGGCCGCGCTCGCGCACGGCGAGTTTCCCGGCGACTGCCTCCAATGCCTGCGCTGCGGGCGATTCCGGGTTGCTCAGCACGATCGGCGTACCGGCGTCACCGCCCTCTCGGACGGCGGTGTCGAGGGGGATCTGGCCCAGCAGGGGAACGCTGGCCCCCACGGCCTTGGTCAGCCGGTCCGATACATCCTGCCCGCCACCGGATCCGAAAATGTCCATGCGGGTGCCGTCGGGCAGTTCGAGCCACGACATGTTCTCCACGACGCCCGCGACGCGCTGGCGGGTCTGAAGGGCAATCGCTCCCGCTCGCTCGGCCACCTCGGCAGCGGCCTGCTGCGGAGTGGTGACCACCAGAATCTCGGCACTCGGGATGAGCTGGGCGACCGATATTGCGACGTCTCCGGTGCCGGGCGGAAGGTCGAGCAGAAGTACATCCAGGTCGCCCCAGAAGACGTCGGCCAGGAACTGCTGTAATGCGCGGTGCAGCATCGGCCCGCGCCACACGACCGGAGTGTTGCCCTGGGTGAACTGAGCGATCGAGATGAACTTCACCCCGTGTGCCTGCGGCGGCATGATCATCTTCTCGACCTGCGTGGGCTTGGCGTCGTTGCCGAGCATCCGGGGCACGGAATGGCCGTAGATGTCGGCGTCGAGCACTCCCACCGACAGCCCACGAGCAGTCAGTGACGCCGCCAGATTGACCGTCACACTGGACTTGCCCACGCCGCCCTTGCCCGACGCCACCGCGTACACGCGGGTCAGGGATCCGGGTTGCGCGAACGGGATGATCGGCTCGGCGGAATCGCCTCGCAGAGACTTGCGCAGTTCGGTGCGCTGCTCGTCGTTCATGACGTCGAGTTCGACCGTCACGGTGCCCACACCGGCGACGTCGGCGACGGCGCTTTTCACGCGATCGCTGATCTCGGTCTTCATCGGGCAGCCGGAGGTGGTGAGGTAGATGCCGACACCGACGGCTCCGTCGTCGGAGATGTCGATGCTCTTGACCATCCCGAGGTCGGTGATGGGTTTGCGGATCTCCGGGTCGATCACCTTCGTGAGCGCGGTCCGAACGTCGGATTCGGTCAATACAGCCATTGCTTCATGCTAGGCGGTGCGCGGACTGCCGATGAACAGCAGGGCAGCTCGATCTAATGAATCCGCGGCAGCTGGTCCGAGGTGGGGACGATGCCGGTGGCGTATCCGGCCGACCAGGCCAGCACGTTCGCCACATAGGCCATCGAATTGTTGTAGCGCAGGATCGCTGTGGTGGTCGATCCCAGGTCGCGCATGTTGGTGTCGTTGTCGCACAGGTACATACCGGTGGCCAGGGCCGCGTCGAACAGATTCTGTGGGTCGGAGACTCCGTCGCCGTTGCCGTCGGCGCTGTAGAGATTCCACGTCGAAGGCAGGAACTGCATCGGTCCCACTGCGCGGTCGTACTCGGCGTCACCGTCGAGTGCACCACCGTCGGTGTCGCGAATCACCTGGTTGCCGGCCAGGGTGCCGTTCAGGCGCGGTCCGAGGATGGGCTCGTGCAACTCGCCCGCGTCGTCGACCTTGCCGTTGTTGGCGTGGGTGGATTCGACGCGGCCGATGCCGGCGATGACGGTCCAACCGATGCCGCAGCCGGGCTGCTGCTCGGCGAGGATCCGCTCTGCGTTCTTGTATGCGGAGACGTTGACGACCGGAATCGCGATGGGGCTCACGGCCAGGTTGGTGGGGAGCTCCGGTGTGGGCGGAATCTCGGGGACGGGCGCGGGGGCGGGGACCGCAGCGGGTACCGGCTGCTCGGCCGCAGCCACCGGCTGCGCCTGCTGATCGTGGGCAATCGGCTGCGGAGTCTCGACGACGGAGTTCGATTCCTGCGCGGCAGGCGAGGTCTCGGCGCTGACGAACGGCATGTATTCCGTGGCTCCGGCGCTGGTGGCGGCGGTGACGAGTCCTGCGGGGACGAGACCTGCCAGAGCAATCACCGAATTCCGTCGCACCTTGGAAGTCGATGCTTTTCTGTGACGACCCACGCGTGCTGTACCTCCTGATTTCCCCGGATGACAACCGGGGCCCGACCTGATGACCGGGATCGAGGGTACCTGATTCGAGACTGTTCCGTTACCGGGCTGTTATCAGCAGAAATACGCCCGATCAGGACGACTGATCGTGTTCCGACGCGTCCGTCGCCGCGGCGTCGTCCTGCACCCGCGCGGCAGCTTTCTTGCGTGCTTTCTTCGGAGTGCTCACCGGCTGACCCGTGGCCTGTTCGAGCAGTGCCTTGATTTCGTCCAGTTCGCGGCGCAGGTAATCACGAGTGGCGACCTCACCAACCGCGATGCGCAGCGCCGCGAGTTCGCGGGCCAGAAATTCGGTGTCGGCCTTGGTCTGCTGGGCGCGGGAGCGATCCTCCTCGAGGGAGACGCGGTCGCGGTCGTCCTGCCGATTCTGGGCCAGCAGGATCAGCGGAGCGGCGTACGCGGCCTGGGTCGAGAACGCCAGGTTGAGCAGGATGAAGGGATACGGGTCCCACCGGAGGTTGACCGCCACGACGTTGAGGAAGATCCAGACGATCACGATGCCCGTCTGGATTGCCAGATAGCGGCCGGTACCGAGGAACCGCGCCGCCTTCTCGCCGGACTTTCCCAGGTCGAAATCGACGTTGACGTTGAACATCCGCGACCCGCGCGGGGTGTCCATTCTCTGGCGTGCTGTTTCTTTCACTGTCCGGCCACTTCCTGATCTCGCCAGTCCTCGGGCAGTAGGTGATCGAGGACGTCGTCCACGGTCACGGCCCCGACCAGGTGGTCCTCGTCGTCGACCACGGGGCCGCAGACGAGGTTGTACGTCGCGAAGTATCGCGTCACGGCGGTGAGGCTGTCGTCGGGGGACAAGCGCGGCAGCGCGCTGTCGACCACCCCGCCGACCAGGCTCGCCGGAGGTTCTCGCAACAGTTGTTGCAGATGGACGCAGCCGAGGTACGGCCCCGTCGGTGTAGCGGTGGGGGGTCGCACCACGAACACCAGTGAAGCCAGCGCAGGCGTCAGGTCGGGGTTGCGTACTCGGGCCAGGGCCTCGGCCACCGTCGTCGACGCGGTGAGTACGACGGGTTCCGGGGTCATCAGACCACCCGCGGTGTCGGGGGAGTGTTCGAGCAACCGGCGGACGGGCGCGGAATCCTCCGGATCCATCAGTCGCAGAAGCGATTCCGCCTCGGTCTCGGGCAGCTCGCCCAAGAGGTCGGCGGCGTCGTCGGGGTCCATGGCCTCGAGCACGTCGGCGCCGCGGTCGACGCCGAGGTAGTGCATCAGCTCCACCTGATCGTCGTCGGGCAGCTCCTGAACGACGTCGGCGAGCCGCTCGTCGTCGAGAGCCCGGGCCACCTCCATGCGGCGCTTGACGGGTAGCTCGCGCATCGCGTTCGCCACATCGGCCGCGCGTAGATCCTCGAACTGCATGAGCAGCTGCGCCACCCCCTGATCGGGCATCGACAGCTCGTTCTGGGTGAGCCCCTGCACGTGCTGCCAATCCACGACGTGGATGGCACCGCGGCGCGCGAGGCGCTGCCGCTGCTTGCGCACGGCCACTCGTGCGACCACCCAGTCCCGCGTTCGGGTGAGCTCGATACCGAGGTCGACGACGATCGAATCGGCGTCGTGCAGCTCGTCGAGTTCGGGATCGTCGACGCGTACCTTGGAGTCGAGGATCTGAGCGAACACCAGAATCTCGTTCGCGCGCTGGGTGAATCGGCGCAGACTCACGTTGCCGGTCGTGAGCTGAACGGAATTGGGCTCGATGCTGGTGACGCGCAGCATCGGAACGAAAATCCTTCGGCGAGTTGCCAATTCGACGACCAGGCCGAGGACTCTCGGTTGTGCTCGGCCGACACGCATCGAAATGACCACGTCGCGAACCCGGCCGATCGATTCGCCATCGGGGCCCAGGACGCCCAGGCCCGCAAGCCTGGCCGCGAATACCTTGCTCAGTGCTGCCATGATGGCAAGGTTAGAGGCCTGGCAATACAGAGCTTGAATCAGACAGGGGTTGTGCTGCGGTGAATGCGTCGGGCGTACGGCGATCGGTCCTTGCCGTTCCGGGTAGTTCGGACAAGATGATCGCGAAGGCGAAGGGCCTGCCTGCCGACGCGATCTTCCTCGATCTCGAAGATGCCGTCGCCCCCATCGCCAAGGTCGAGGCTCGCGCGCGCATCGTCGACGCTCTGAACTCCGGTGGCTGGGGCGAGCAGCTCAAGGTCGTGCGTGTCAACGACTGGACGACGCAGTGGACGTACGGCGATGTCATCGACGTCGTCTCGGGCGCGGGCCGCATGCTCGACGCCATTCTGCTGCCGAAGGTCGAGTGCGCCGCGCACGTACAGGCGTTGGATCTTCTTCTCACTCAGCTCGAGAAGGAGCACGGTCTCGACGTCGGCGGCATCGGAATCGAGGCGCAGATCGAGAGCGCGCGCAGTCTGCGCAACATCGACGAGATCGCGACCGCGAGCCCCCGAGTGCAGAGCTTGGTGTTCGGACCGGCCGACATGATGGCCAGTGTGAACATGCGCACCCTCGTCGTCGGCGAACAGCCGGTGGGCTACGACACCGGCGACGCCTATCACCACATTCTGATGACGATCCTGCTTGCCGCTCGGACGCACGGAGTGCAGGCCATCGACGGCCCGTACCTGCAGATACGCGATCTGGAGGCGTTCCGCCGGGCTGCGGGACGGACCGCCGGCCTCGGATTCGACGGCAAGTGGGTGCTGCACCCGACGCAGATCGAGGCGGCCAACGAGATCTTCGCGCCGCGTCAGGCCGACTACGACAAGGCCGAGATGATTCTCGACGCGTACGAGTTCCACACCTCCGCGGCGGGCGGCGGTCTCGGAGCGGTCATGCTGGGCGACGAGATGATCGACGAGGCGAGCCGAAAGATGGCGCTCGTCGTCTCGGCGAAGGGGCGGGCCGCAGGGATGACGCGCACGACGGCGTTCGAGCCACCCAGCTCCTGATCCGGGGCGGTCGTTTCCGGACCGAAGGATGGGTGTGACCGTGCCGGAGCGGAGCATGCAGAAGCGACCAGAAGAGTCCGTTTCGGGGCACAATGGAGTCATGACCAATCCCCTCTCTCAGCCAGGCCGCCCAGGACAAGGACTGCCGACGCCACCGTCTGGTTGGCCCATCGGTTCCTACCCCACCTATGCCGAGGCGCAGCGCGCCGTCGACTTCCTCTCCGACGAAGAGTTCTCGGTACAGGACGTCACCATCGTCGGCGTCGACCTGATGCAGGTCGAACGCGTCCTCGGGCGCCTCACCTGGCCCAAAGTCATTGGCGGGGGCATAGTTTCGGGAGCATGGCTGGGAGTTTTCCTCGGCCTGGTGCTCGGCATCTTCAGCGAGAACATCTTCGGGGCTCTGCTCATCGGTGTCGGCGGCGGCATCATCTTCGGGCTCATCTCGGCGTCCATTCCGTACGCGGCGACCAAGGGGCAGCGAGATTTCGCGTCGAGCATGCAGTTGGTCGCGGGTCGCTACGACGTCATCTGCGAGCCTCGCACAGCAGAAAAAGCACGCGACCTACTCGCCAAACTGTCGATCTGATCACAACGGTTGGACGACCAGGCAACCGACAGGTAACGGAATAGCCCCAAATCGCCCTCGATGCCAGTGAGTTCGGTTACGTTTCTTTCGTGCACGGCAGTCCCACACAGTGTGCTGCGCGAGTAACTGAACGTACGGAGGCGGAAAGTGCCGAGACATCGTGGTCGTAGGCGGGGAAAAGCGACGAGAATTGGGGTGTTGGCGGCAGCGGCTCTGGTGACGAGTCCGCTGCTCGCAGCGTGTGGTTCGTCCGATAGTTCCATTCCGGTCTTGAGTTTCTACACTGCCGCAGACGGCGCAGAGCAGTACGCCGCTGCGGCACAGGTGTGTTCGGACGCCTCGAACGGTCGCTACCGGGTGGAGCAGCGAACACTGCCCAAGAGCGCGAACGATCAGCGTCTCCAGCTCGCGCGTCGTCTCGCCGGTAATGACCGAACACTGGATCTGATGACCCTCGACGTCGTGTGGACTGCCGAATTCGCCGAAGCCGGATGGGCATTGCCCGTGCCGGACGACCTGTCCGAGAAGCTGCGCGACGGCTCCACTCTCGAGGGACCCCTCGCCACCGCCGAATGGCAGGACCAGCTGTACGCGGTTCCGTTGAACTCCAACACGCAGTTGCTGTGGTACCGACCGGACGTGGTTCCGAACGGGGAACCTCCGCAGACCTGGGACCAGCTGATCGACATAGCCGAGGCCAACGCAGCGGCGGGTGAGCCCTCGGAGATCGGCGTTCAGGCCAAGCAGTACGAGGGCTTCATGGTCTGGTTCAACACGCTGCTCGAGAGCGCGGGTGGATCTGTCGTCGGCGAAGACGGAACGACGGTGACTCTGAACGACACTCCCGAGCATCGAGCCGCCACCGAAAAGGCCCTCGAGATCATCAAGCGGGTCGCTACCGCCGACGGCAGCGATCCGTCGGTCTCGCAGAGCGACGAGGGAACTGCCCGGCTCGGGATGGAAGCGGGACGGATGGCCTTCCAGGTCAACTACCCGTTCGTGTTGCCCGGTCTGAAAGAGAACGCCGCGGCAGGCGCGGTCTCGTTCCTCGATCTGTCCGGTGTGCCTGCCGATCAGCAGGACGCGCGGATCACCGAGGTCTTCCGCAGTGCCCCTTATCCTCGGGTAACCCCGGATGAGCCCGCGAAGGTCACCATCGGTGGCTTCAATATCGGCGTTGCGAAGACCACCCAGTACGAGGACCTCGCGTGGGATGCCGTCGAGTGCCTCACCAACGAGGAGAACCAGCGCAACAACGCCGTCAACGGTGGTGTGCCGCCGGTGCTTGCACGTCTGTACGACGATCCGGAGTTCCAGGCCGTCTATCCCGCATGGGAAGGGGTGCTCGGATCCATCGAGTCGGCGGCCGTACGTCCGGTTTCGCCTGCCTACCAAAGTATTTCGATCCTGCTGACCGATGCCCTCAATCCGCCGCAGAACATCGACCCGGTAGCCGACGTGGACAAGCTCGCAGATCTGGTCTCCAAGGCCGTCAATTCCGAAGGGTTGATTCCATGAGCGCCACCACCGAGTCGCACCCCGCCTCGCAACCTGCCGACAAGCAGGCTGCCCTGAAGAACGTCTCCGACGGTAAGAAGGCCGAACGTCGGCTGGGGCTGCTGCTCGTCGCCCCGGCCGCACTGTTGATGATCGCGGTGACCGGATATCCGATCATCTACGCGTTCTGGCTCAGCCTGCAGAAGTACAACCTCGCGTTCCCCGAGGATCGGGAATTCGTCGGAATTTCCAATTACGTGACCGTGCTGTCGGACGGGTACTGGTGGACGGCCTTCAGCGTGACGGCCGGCATCACCATCATCTCGGTGATCATCGAGTTCGTCCTCGGCCTCGCGGTGGCTCTGGTCATGCACCGCACCATCTTCGGTCGCGGTCTGGTGCGCACCGTGGTGCTCATCCCGTACGGCATCGTGACCGTCGCCGCGGCGTACAGCTGGTACTACGCCTGGACCCCCGGCACGGGCTACCTCGCAAATCTGTTGCCGGACGGTAGTGCTCCACTTACCGAGCAATTCCCGTCGCTCGCGATCGTGGTTCTGGCCGAGGTATGGAAGACGACCCCGTTCATGGCGCTGCTGTTGCTGGCGGGTCTGGCGCTCGTGCCCGACGATCTGCTCAAGGCTGCCGAGGTCGACGGAGCGGGTGCGTGGACCAGGCTGATGCGAATCACGATCCCGTTGATGAAGCCGGCGATCCTGGTGGCGGTGCTCTTCCGCACCCTCGACGCCTTCCGCATCTTCGACAACATCTACGTCCTCACCCGAGGTAGCAACGAAACCGGTTCGGTCTCGATCCTGGGTTACAACAACCTGTTCGGTGCGTTCAACCTCGGGCTCGGGTCGGCGATCAGCATTTTGATCTTCTTCTGCGTCGCGATCATCGCGTTCGTGTTCATCAAGTTGTTCGGTGCCTCGGCACCGGGATCCGACGACGGAGGCCGCAAGTAATGACCACTGTTACGCCTCGCAAGAAGGTCGGTTGGACTGTCGTCAACGTCCTCGTCCTGCTCTACGCGCTGATACCACTGCTGTGGATCATCAGCCTCTCGTTCAAGTCGACCGCCACCATCGCCGACGGCAGGTTCATCCCGCAGTCGTTCACATTCGACAATTACAAGGGCATCTTCGATACCAACCAGTTCACCTCGGCTCTGGTGAACTCGATCGGCATCGGACTGATCACCACGGTGATCGCGGTGGTGATCGGCACGATGGCCGCGTATGCCGTTGCCCGCCTGGACTTCCCGGGCAAGAAGGCACTCGTCGGCGCGGCATTGCTCATCGCGATGTTTCCTCAGATCTCCCTGGTGACACCACTGTTCGACATCTCCCGCTCGCTGGGACTGTTCGACACCTGGCCGGGACTGATCATTCCGTACATCACCTTCGCCCTGCCGTTGGCGATCTACACCCTCTCGGCGTTCTTCCGCGAGATTCCGTGGGAGCTCGAAAAGGCAGCGAAGATGGACGGCGCGACGCCCGCACAGGCGTTTCGCAAGGTCATCGCCCCGCTGGCCGCACCGGGCATCGTCACGGCCGCCATTCTGGTGTTCATCTTCGCCTGGAACGACCTGCTGCTCGCCATCTCGTTGACGGCAACGGAACGTTCGGTCACCGTCCCGGCGGCCATCTCGCAGTTCACCGGTAGCTCTCAGTTCGAGGAGCCCACGGGATCGATCGCGGCGGCAGCAGTCGTCATCACGATCCCGATCATCATTTTCGTGCTCTTCTTCCAACGACGTATCGTGGCGGGCTTGACGTCCGGCGCAGTGAAGGGATAACCGTCATGGCCGAAATCGTTCTCGACAAAGTCACCAAGCTCTACCCCGATGGCGCGGCTGCCGTCAGCGACGTCGACATCACCATCGCCGACGGCGAGTTCATCATCCTCGTCGGACCGTCCGGTTGCGGAAAGTCCACCACTCTCAACATGATCGCCGGTCTCGAAGACATCTCCTCGGGTGAGCTGCGCATCGCGGGGGAGCGCGTCAACGAGAAGGCTCCGAAGGACCGCGACATCGCCATGGTGTTCCAGTCCTACGCGCTGTACCCGCACATGACGGTGCGAGAGAACATCGCGTTCCCGCTGACGCTGGCGAAGCTTTCGAAGTCCGACATCAACAGCAAGGTCGAGGAAGCAGCGGGCATCCTCGACCTCAGTCAGCACCTCGATCGCAAGCCGTCGAACCTCTCCGGTGGTCAGCGACAGCGAGTTGCCATGGGCCGCGCCATCGTTCGTACGCCCAAGGCCTTCCTGATGGACGAGCCGCTGTCGAACCTCGACGCGAAGCTGCGCGTGCAGACACGCGCCGAGATCTCGCGACTGCAGAAGCGGCTGGGCACCACCACCGTCTATGTCACGCACGATCAGACCGAGGCCATGACGCTCGGCGATCGCGTCGTGGTGTTGCGCGGCGGTCTGGTGCAGCAGATCGGGTCACCGCAGGAGCTCTACGACAAGCCGCGAAACCTGTTCGTGGGCGGCTTCATCGGATCGCCCTCGATGAATTTCGTTCCCGGACAGCTCACCTCGAATGGAGTGTCCACCGCACTCGGTGAGATCGACATCCCACTCGAGCGAATGGATGCGATCAAGGCCAGGAACCCGGGCCGCGAGGTGGTCGTCGGTATCCGTCCCGAGCACTTCGAGGACGCGGCGCTGATCGACGGTTATCAGAAGATGAGCGGTGCCACCTTCACGGCCACCGTCGACGTGCTCGAGTCGATGGGTAGCGACAAGTACGTGTACTTCACGTTGAAGGGTGCGAAGGTCGAGTCCAGCGAACTGCAGGAACTCGCAGCCGACGCCGGCATCGCCGACCTCGGTGGTGCACAGGTGGTTGCGCGCCTCGCCGCCGAGTCCAAGGCCGCCGAGGGTGGTCAGGTGGAACTGTGGTTCGACCCGGCGAAGATCTCGGTGTTCGACCAAGCCTCGGGTGCCAACCTGACGTTGTAGTGCCTACGGCAGTGGTGTGGTCAAGTGCCCTTGGGGGCGCTCAATCGCACCACTGCGCAGCACTGCCGCCGGGGTGCTCTTGATGGCCGACGCCGCGAGCACGACGGCGAGGCATGCCACTGCGCCCGCGAAAAAGGCTGCGATGTAGACGCTTTCGCGGGCGACGACCGTCCCCTCGATGGTGAACATGGCAAGCACGGTGGACAGCGCAGCGCTGGCGATCGAGGTTCCGACGGTTCTGACGATCGAATTGACGCTGTTGGCCACGCCCGTGTCCGCTGCACTGACCTCGGCCATCAGCAGGTTGGGCAGTGACGCGAACGCCAGGCTGACGAATGTATTGATGACGATGCCGGCGGTGATGAGCTGCCAGGTGTGATCGTGGGCCAGGGCGACGAACACGAATCCGACGAGCCCGATCACGGCACCGGCAACCAGGACCCGGCGCGGACCGAACGATCGGATGAGACGCCCACTGATCACTGCGGCGACCACACCCACGGCCGCACCGGGCAGCAGGTACACCACGCTCGCTTCGAAAACGTTGGCGGTGAAGCCGTAGCCGGCCACGGCCCGAGGGGTCTGCACGAAGTACGAGCAGGCCAGGAAGTTGACGAACATTCCGATACCCACGAACAGGGTGGCGACGTTGGTGGCGAGCAACGGACCGTGGGTGAGCATGCGTGGTGCGACGAGCGGCTCGTCGGTGCGCTTCTCGAAGATCCACCAGACGGCACCGGTGAACACGCCGACGACGGCGCAGCCGATCGTGGCGATCGAACCCCACCCCCAGGTGCGGCCTTGGGTCAGGGCGAGGAACAGCAGGAGCAGCGTCACCGCGAGTAGGACGGCTCCCCACCAGTCGACGGTGCCGCGGCCGGTTCTCGGGCGCGCCGGCACACCGAACCAGGCGATCGCGAGGGCGACCACGACGAACGCGACCGTGAGCCAGAACACCCGGTGGTAGTCGGCACCGTTGGCGGTGAGCAGTCCGGTCAGCACCAGTCCGAACCCGCCGCCGACGCCCAGGGTGCCGGATAGGACGGCCATCGAGCCGACGAGCTTACGGGGAGGCATCTCGTCCCGCAGGACGGCAAGCGCGATGGGGAACAGGGCGTAGGACACTCCTTGCAACACCCGGCCGACGATCAACCACAGCAACGAGTCGGTCAGGGCCGCGAGCAGAGATCCGGCGAGGACGACGGTGAGCACACCGATCAGTACCGGACGCTTGCCGTGCAGGTCGGCGAGCCTGCCGATGACCGGAGTCGCGATCACCGCGGCGAGGAGATTGGCCGTCAGTACCCATCCGGCGGCGGTGGTGCCGACCCCGAGTTGGTTGCCGATGGTCAACACGATGGGCACGACCATCGTCTGCAGGACGGCGAGGGTCATGACGATGAAACAGAGTCCGGGCAGCAGTATGCGGCGGGTGGACATGGAAGGAACGACCTCATTACGAATCGACTACGCGGCGAATCCACAAAATTAGAATGATGAACGCATCTAAGTAACTATCAGATACCCGTGCTGCAGGGAAGCGGGCGTCGCCCGGGCCTCACTGCGGCCGGTTGGGCTTACCCAGTGCTTTCTGTCGCAGTTCGCTGACGATCTCGTCGTTCCAGACGTGCTCGCGCACCAGGCGGTAGCGTTCCCGGCTCATCCAGAGGTAGGCCTCCGCGTCGGTGCGATCTTCGAGTATTTCCGCGGCGCGCACCATACGCACCACCGGCAGATATTCTTCGCCGAACCAGCGCCGAGCGACGGTGCCGCGGTCGACGAATTCGCCGACTTCCTGCATCAGTCGAAATCCCCACGCTTCGACCGATTCGCTGAGCTGGGCGTAGTCGAACGGGTCGGTGACCTTGACGGCCTCGCGTGCTTTTCCCACCAGCGGGACCCGGCTGAGGAAGATGCGCCGGTGATCCTTGATGAGTAGGTCGCCGCGTCGGGTGATGCCCTCGGGGGAGATGCGCGTGATGATCTCGGTGACGACGGCGTCGATGGAGGTTCGGTGCATGGCGAACGCGATCGACACCCGATGATGACCGTCGACGACGAAGTGCATCCCGCCGATGCGATAGACCTGGATCGGGGGCATCGCTTCGCCCCGTCGTTGCGCGGCCGCCAATCGCTGCCACCGTTCGCGGATACGCGCCGACGTCGGCCGGAAGAAGCGGTCGAAGTCTCGGGTGCGATCGACGCTGCCGACGATGGTGTCGACGCGAATGACCTGCAGACCCAGGTGCCGTTCGCCCACCTTGCCGAGGGCCGCGACCACCTCGTCGAACGGCAGAATGGTGTTGACGTCGTCGGGTTGCCGCCGAAGCCACCCCACCAGGCGGGCCACGTCGGCGCGTCGGCGTTGGCGGGTGAAGTCGTTCTCCGCATCGGCGGCCGGAAATCCGGTGTCACGTGCCATGTCTGCGCCTCACGATCCTCGGTGCTTCGACCTCTTCTCGTCGCCCACCCGGTTCGATCTCGAGCAGGGTGTAGCCGACGGTGTTGATCACCGCCGCGCCGTGCAGCGTCAGATCGTCCGGAGTGTGGCCGTGTGGATGAATATGGCCGTGCAGCAACAACTGTGGGGTCAACCGACGCGTCACCTCGGCGAGGCAGTCGAAACCGATATGCGCGGGGTCGGTGTCGTCACCGACGCCGAGCGGAGGACTGTGGGTGAGCAGAATATCCAGGGGCCGAAGATCCTTTCGGACGGTTCGATGCCACGCGAACGTCCGCGTCAAAGTGCGCGAACGCCGACGCTGCTGCCGCTGGGTCCACTGGTTGGGCCCGCCGTTGTAGCGGATGGAACCGCCGAGGCCGGCGATTCGCAGGCCTGCCGCGGAGACGATCCGGCGATCGGCGTTGACGGCACCGACAGGACCGGGCCAGGTGGTGGGGAGCCCTGCGCGCATCCATCCCGCACGTCCGGCCGAGTAGCCGGTGAGGTCCGCGTCGTGGTTGCCCGGAACGAACACGCACGGTGCATTCAGCGCATCGGTGAGGTACTCGAGGTAGTCGAACGGTAGGTCGCCCGCGCCGAGAATCAGATCCACTCCGAGCGACTTCACCTGCGAACTCCACAGGGATTCGATCGTTTCGTCGGACACTGCGAGAACGGAGACCACGGGTACGACGGTACCCATCTCCGGTCCGGTGGCACCTCCGAACGGACTTCTCGGGCATCGGTGGTGTTGGATGGGATATGTGAGCGACAGTGTGATTACAGCGGTCCGCGCACATCTGCAGACCGAGATCGGTGACGACAGCCCGTCGTCGGCGTCGGTGACGTTCCTCGGCCTCGAGCCGCTGGACGTGCTGAGGTTCGGCGCGGATTCCGAGGTGGTCCGGTACGTCAGCCTCGGCTGTTCGCGTCATCCGATGGCCGACCCGAACGACATGGTCGCCGATCCGTCGCGGGGTCCCCGAGCCGAACTGGTGTTGACGCTGCGAGGCGGTGCCGGCGTGGCGTCGGGCGTGCACAAGAGCCTCGCGGTACTGGCGGCCTCGCCTGCGGTGGAAGGCGTCGTCCTCGTAGAGGATGCATTGCTCGATCTGAGCGAGCCGCTGTGGACCAACGCGCCGTTCACGGCCGTGTTGCTCGGGGCGAGCGATATCGCAGACCTGATATTGCCCGAGCCCTACGATCCGGTTCGGTTTCTCGCTGCGGTGCCGTTGACCGGTACCGAGGCCGCCTGGGTTCGGTTACGAGGAGCGGATGCGCTGCGCGAGGCCTGGACGGAAGCGGGAATCGACGTCCGCGATCCGAATCGCTCCGCCGCCAGTCTCTGATCTTCACCGCGCGTAGGACGCCAACTCCGGTTCTGCAGCAACCGAATCTTCTTCGAAGTGGCGTCGTATATCGGTGAAATAGTTCGAACCGGTGGTGTCCGAACCCCGGGTGAGGCGCAGGTTCGGCATGGTGAACGTGAAGCACAGATTGCGCGAAATACGCTTGCGGACTGCAGGTCCGTCGTGCTCGAGTGCGTCGACAACGATGTTGTACGCAACGTTGTCACCGAGGATGCCGAAGTGTTCGACCGGTCGCAGCGGACAGATGTCCTGTACTGCGATGTTCGCGGCTCCGGTGAGGGTGCTGGCGCGAGGCTGCGGGTAGATGAGCTGGTCGAATTTCGTGAAGATCGAGGTGTAGCTGGGGCCCACGGGTAGGGGGCGGGCGGCCAATGCGGTCAGGAAGTTCGACCCGGTGGCGATCTGCCAGTTCGCCGGCGGGCACTCCTGCGAGTCGTCACACCCGTTTCGGGCCGAATCGGTCCCGTTGTACGGGGTGGCGAGCGAGATGACATCCGACACCAGTGCAGGCAGATCCGGCCAGAACGTCAACGCCCAGAGTTCGTTCAGGGGGCCGTGCTGGTGGCCCATCATGACGACCTTGCGGCCACTGTCGGCGGCCATCGTCCGGACTGCGTGTACGACGTACTCTGCCGAGATCTGTAGGTCTCCGTAGCCCTCGTCGGGAAACGACAGGCTGCACACCGGGATTCCGATGGCAGGCAGGGATTGCAGGTAGTTCCAGCCGAAGGACTGCTGATCGGTGGCGAAGGCCGGAGTGAGCAGCACCGGATCGCGGGTGGCGTCGTGCAGATCGGTTGTGCAGGTGAGGGCCTCGTCGAGAGCGGCCTGCGTGACGGTCAGCGGCGGTCCGACGGCATCGTCGAGAACCGGCTGAGCCGACACGGTCCACGGGGCGGACGAGCAGATCACGGCGGTGGCAACGGCCGATACCAGCAAGCGGATTTTCATCGATCCCTTCCGAAGGACACAGCGGGGCTACTGCAGTCTCATCCGGTGGCAACAGGTGGGTACATCACCAGGCTGGGGTCGGGGTAATCACCAGCGACCGTCGGCCTGACGTTGGACGAAGTCCAACGTCGTGCGCAGTTGGACGAAGTCCAACGTCGTGCGCGTCAGCTACAGCCAGTCGTTCTTGTGGAACGTGCGCCACAATCCGATGCACACGCAGGCAACGATCGCGGCGACCAGGTGGTAGCCGTAGGTCCAGTGCAGCTCGGGCATGTTGTCGAAGTTCATCCCGTAGATGCCCGCGACCATGGTGGGCACGGCGGCGATCGCCACCCATGCCGAGATCTTGCGCATGTCCAGGTTCTGCTGCATCGTCACCCGGGCGAGTGCGGCGTCGACCAGCGAACTGAGTACCTCGTCGTACTCGGAGATTCGCTCGGCGACGGTGGTGTGGTGGTCCTGTACGTCGCGCAGGTATCGCCGCACGGCCTTCGGCACACTCGGCTCCTGCACCAGACGCGCCAGCGGCGTCGACAGCGGCGTCACCGATCGGCGTAGCTCGACGACCTCCCGCTTGAGCAGGTAGATGTTCTCGATGGGCACGTGGTGGTGCGGGGAGAACACTTCCTCTTCCATACCGTCGACGTCCCGCTCGATCGATTCGGTCACCGCCAGATATTCGTCGACGACGTGGTCGGCCACCGCGTGTAGCACCGCCGACGGTCCGAGCCCCAGCTGTTCCGGGTTCGCCTCGAGACGCTGCCGCACTCCGGCCAAACCCGAATGCTCGCCGTGCCGGACGGTGATGACGAAGTCGCTCCCGACCATCACCATGATCTCGCCGCTCTCGACTATCTCGTTGGCGGTCGTCACCGACTCGTGCTCGACGTACTTCACCGTGCGCAGCACCAGAAATGCGACGTCGTCGTAGCGCTCGAGTTTCGGTCTCTGGTGTGCGTGGACGGTGTCCTCGACCATCAATTCGTGTAGGTCGTAGCACTGCGCGATCGCGCTCATCTGACGGTCGTCGGGCGCATGCAGACCGACCCACACGAACCCCTCGCCGCGCGCACGGACCTCCGCGATGGCCGAGGTGTGGGTGAACCTACCGGGCAACCGAGAGCCGTCCACGTAGACCGCGCAGTCGACGATGGCGCGAGCGGTGGGCACCGGA
This sequence comes from Rhodococcus sp. NPDC078407, assembly GCF_044542515.1. Lineage (NCBI taxonomy): Bacteria > Bacillati > Actinomycetota > Actinomycetes > Mycobacteriales > Nocardiaceae > Rhodococcus > Rhodococcus sp. NPDC078407. The sequence goes on from NZ_JBITUQ010000024.1 coordinate 16,255, forward strand.
ACTCTCGGGCCCGGATCGTGCTCGGCCTTGGGTCCTCGGCGGTGCAGCGACGGTAGCGACGGTCGAGGTGGAAGGGACGGCATGGCGGGCAATCGTACGCCAGCAAAACGACGAGACGGCGAGCCTGGAACACTGTCGAGGTGCTCATCGATCTCCATACCCACTCGACGGCGTCCGACGGTACCGACAGCCCGGCCGAGCTGGTCCGTGCAGCGTCGACGGCGGGCCTGTCGGTGGTGGCGCTGACCGACCACGACACCACGTCGGGCTGGGACGAAGCGGCTGCGGCCGCTCCTCCCGGTCTGACGCTGGTGCCCGGTATGGAACTGTCGTGCACCGGGCGCGGTGAGGACGGCACCCCGGTTCCTGTTCACCTGCTCGCGTACCTGTTCGACCCCGCGGACGAGGCGTTCGCGGCCGAGCGTGCGCGGCTGCGAGGCGAACGGGTGACCCGGTTGCGTTCGATCGCCGAGAAGATGGCGGCCGACGGTCTACCGATCGATCCCGACGCGGTGCTGGCCTCGGCCGGGGACGCCGCCGGACGACCACATCTGGGCCGGGCGCTGATCGACGCCGGATACGTCCCGGACATGAACGCGGCGTTCGCCGGGCCGTTGGCGACGAGCGGCAAGTACTACGTCGAGAAGGCCGATACTCCGCTCGAGCTCGCAGTGCAGATGATTGCAGCGGCGGGCGGGGTGAGCGTGCTCGCGCATGCTCGGGCCCGCGCGCGTGGTCGCATTCTCGACCTGGACCAAATTCGGGAACTGACTCCGTTGGGGCTGAACGGAGTCGAGGTGCATCACATGGATCATTCGCCCGAGGACACTGCCGTGATGGCGGATCTCGCCGCCGAACTGGATCTGATCGTCACGGGGTCCTCCGACTACCACGGGACCAACAAGACGGTGAAGTTGGGCGAATACACCACTGCCCCAGAGCAATACGATCGAATCGTTGCGGCGGCTCGCCCATGACCTTCGATGTGACGCTCTACCTGACCGTTCTGATCACGCTGTTCGTGATCATGGACCCGCCCGGCGCGATCCCGGTCTTCCTGTCCCTGGTCGGCCGCAAGAGCAAGGAGGCCCGAAACAAGGCCGCGTGGCAGGCCCCGGCCGTCTCGTTCACCGTCATCTCGGTGTTCGCCATCGGCGGCCAGGCCATTCTGAGCTACCTGCACATCGGCATTCCGGCACTGCAGGGTGCGGGAGGGTTGCTCCTTCTGCTCATCGCACTGTCGCTGCTCACCGGTAAGGGTGCGGGCGGAGATACCGCCGCGGAGGACGTCAACGTCGCACTCGTGCCGCTCGGCACTCCGCTGATGGCCGGCCCCGGTGCCATCGCTGCGGTGATCGTCTACGTCAGCCAGGCCGACGGGTATGTCGGCTCGCTGCTGACCATTGCGCTGGGCATCGTCACCATCCATGTCCTCTTCTTCTTGGTTCTGCGATTCTCGACGGTATTGATTCGCCTTCTCGGCGAAGGTGGCATCTCGTTGCTGGCGCGCATTGCAGGCCTGTTGCTCGCCGCCATCGCGGTGCAACTGATTGCGGACTCGGTCCGCGGATTCGTGGCCGGCGGATGACCGGGGCCGGGGCGAGCGCGGGACTGCGCTTCCTGCGCGGGCTCAGCGGTGTCGTCACCGCAGGTCTGGTGGTTCTCGCGATCGGGGTCGCCGTCGCGCAGTATCTGGGGCACTCCCGCGGCTTCCCGGGGCCAGGGGTGCTTTCGGTCGGTGCGCACATCGCGGCCGCCGTGGTGGCCGTCGTCGCCCAGCGCGTCGCAGATCATCGGCGCGGGTTCTCGGCGTCCGTCGGTGCACTCGTGGTCTTCGTCGTCACGGGCTTGGTGCTGTGGACGCAATGGTGGCAGTGAGGCACTTCTGACTCTGTGGTCAGTTGGCCGGGCGGTGTGGCACACTGGGGCCACCGATCGGGCTACAGCCCATCGTTGATCGTGTCGGAACACCCACCGCACGTGCGAGAGACGTTCTCGGCAGTCTGCAGCCAGCACTGGCGCACTCCGGGACAGCTCATTCCCAGAATCACTCACTTCGTTGACATGCGTCGCCTTGCTGGTCGAGGTCGACAGTGCGAGGAGCTTTCACCGTGACGGCAGTCGAAGACACCACAGCAGCAGAATCGGCACCGGCAACGCCGGCCGCGATCACCGACGAGGAGATCTTCGCGGGACATCTCGGCGGAAAGCTGTCGGTCGAGTTGGCTGCACCGCTCGAGACCCAGCGTGATCTGTCCATCGCGTACACCCCCGGAGTGGCCCAGGTCAGCCGCGCTATCGCCGCCGAACCTGCGCTGGCCAAGCGGTACACCTGGACCGATCGTCTCGTTGCCGTCATCTCCGACGGTTCCGCGGTGCTCGGCCTCGGCGACATCGGCCCCCGGGCGTCGTTGCCGGTGATGGAAGGCAAGGCGGCGCTGTTCAAGAAGTTCGCCGGTCTGGACTCCATTCCGATCGTTCTCGACACCCACGACGTCGACGAGATCGTCGACACCATCGTGCGGCTGCGGCACAGTTTCGGTGCGGTCAACCTCGAGGACATCTCGGCTCCGCGCTGTTTCGAGATCGAACGCCGCGTCGTCGACGCGCTCGAGTGCCCGGTCATGCACGACGATCAACATGGAACCGCCATCGTCGTCCTCGCCGCGCTGAACGGGGCCGCGAAGGTTCAGGGCCGCGACACCTCGACGCTGAAGGTCGTCATCTCCGGCGCCGGGGCAGCGGGCGTGGCGTGTGCCAACATGCTCTTGCTGGCCGGCATCGAGGACGTGGTGGTGTTGGACTCGAAGGGCATCGTCTCCTCGGATCGCCTGGACCTCACCAGCGTCAAGACCGATCTCGCAGCGCGTACCAACCCTCGTGCACTGTCCGGCGGAGCGGCCGACGCTCTGGCCGGTGCCGATGTGTTCCTCGGTCTGTCGGCGGGCAAGGTCGACGAGGCCTACATCGCCTCGATGGCACCGCAGGCCATCGTGTTCGCACTGTCGAACCCCGATCCGGAGATCCACCCGGAGGTGGCGCGGAAGTATGCCGCCATCGTCGCGACCGGACGCAGTGACTTCCCGAATCAGATCAACAATGTTCTCGCCTTCCCCGGTGTGTTCAAGGGTGCGCTCGACGCCGGCGCGCGTCGCATCACCGAAGGCATGAAGCTCGCCGCTGCCGAGGCAATCCTCTCGGTTCTCGGCGACGAGTTGGCTGCGGACAAGATCGTGCCCAGCCCACTCGATCCTCGTGTCGCCCCGGCCGTTGCGGACGCAGTTGCGGCAGCAGCGCGAGCCGAGGGCGTCGCGTAGGAGAACGGAAAGAAGCACCGGCGAACCCAGCCCTACCCGGGCCGGAGGTTCGCCGGTGTCTTTCGTTCGAAAGGTAATTCCGTGGAGCCGGGTCAGACCTTCGCCAGTCCGGTCGGCATGCGGCGCAGCCGGCCGGTTCCCGGGACGGAAGTCCATACTGCGAGGGCGAGCAGTCCGTCGACGACGAGCGTCAGCACGGCCACCAGAATCGCGCCGACCAGAACCCGTTGGTAGTCGTACAGCGCGAGGCCGTCGAAGATGTAGCGGCCGAGTCCGCCGAGGTTGACGTAGGCGGCGATCGTCGCGGTGGCAATGATCTGGAGAGTGGTGTTGCGCAGGCCGCCGAGGATCAGGGGAAGGGCGTTCGGAATCTCGACGCGGAACAACACCTGGGTTTCGGTCATACCCATGGCGCGGGCGGCGTCCACCACGTGGGAGTCGACATTGGCGATTCCGGAGTAGGTACCGGCGAGCAACGGCGGAATGCCGAGCAGCACCAGTGCGATGATCGGCGGAATCAGCCCCAACCCGATCACGAGCACCAGAAACACCAGGATGCCGAGGGTCGGCAGCGAGCGTAGTGCGTTGACGAGGCCGACGATCACGGCCTCACCGCGTCGTAGATGACCGATCAGCAGGCCGACGGGAACCGCGATCGCGGCAGAGATCAACACCGCCAGCAGGCTGTACCACATGTGCTCGATCAGCCGGGCACCGATTCCTGTCGGCCCGGACCAGTTTCCGCTGTCGAGGATGTACGAGAAGGCCTCCGAGAACAGGTTCATGAGCGTGCCTTCTTCTTCGACGAGCCGCTGTCGAGTCGCGTCCACGGGGTGAGTCGACGGCCCAATAGAAACAGGGCCGCGTCGAACACCAACGCCAGGAATACGATCGAGATTATGCCCGCGAATATCTGGTCGGGATAGTCACGCTGATAGCCCTGGGTGAAAAGCTGACCGAGACCGCCGATGCCGATCACCGAACCCACCGAGACCAGTGAGATGTTCGTGACCGCGACGACTCTGATGTTGGCGATGAGCACCGGAAGTGCCAGTGGCAGTTCGACGGTCACGGCGCGGCGCAACGTCGAGTAGCCCATCGCCTGAGCAGAGTCGACCACTGCGAACGGCACCGAGTCGAGAGCCTCGGGTACTGCGCGTACCAACAGCGCGGTCGAATACACGGCCAGAGCGATCACGACGTTCAGGGGATCGAGAACAGGGAGACCGACCACTGCGGGGATGGTGACGAACAGTGCCAACGACGGAAGGGTGAACGCAATACTGGCCACCGTCAACGTGATTCGACGAACCCAGCGAGTGTTGCGAATGACGGTTCCCAGAGGGATGGCGATCAGCAGCCCGACGAACAGTGGGACCAGCGAGAGGTAGAGGTGTGTCTTCGTGTAGCCGAGAACGACATCGAAATTGTCGAACAGCCAGGTCACCGGTCTGCGTCCCCGGCCGTGCGGAAGTGGTGCCGATTGCGCTCGGAGTCCTCGGACTTGCGTTGTACTGCAAGGTTTTCGAGTATCTCTGCGCCGTCGACACTGCCCACGGCCGCCCCGGACGAATCGACCGCAACGCCGATGCCCGACGGCGACGAGATCGCGGAATCGAGTGCCTGCCGCAGGTCGCCGCCCTCGAGGAACAACGACCCGCCTGCAGCTGTGCTGTCGTCGATGCTTTGCCCGCCGCGCACCTTCTCGACGCCGGTCGCATCGATCCACCCGAGTGGACGTCGCTGCGAATCGACCACCAGAACCCACTGACCCTGGTCGAGCCGAAGACCGCTCACCTCGTCCTGCGTGGCCGTCTCGATCGGGTGCATCGTCACCGATTGCGCCGAGCGGAATTGCAGCCCTCGGTAGCCGCGGTCGCGACCGACGAAACCGGCCACGAACGGAGTGGCAGGGGCCGCGAGTACGGTCTCGGGCTTGTCGTACTGCTGTAGTCGGCCCTGTGGTCCGAACACCGCGATGTGATCACCGAGTCGGACGGCTTCGTCGATGTCGTGGGTGACGAAGACGATGGTCTTCTTCAGATCGGCCTGCAGACGCAGCATCTCCGTCTGCAGTTCTTCACGAACCACCGGGTCAACCGCGCTGAAAGGCTCGTCCATCAACAGGATGGGCGGGTCGGCGGCCAACGCTCGCGCCACGCCCACCCGTTGCTGCTGCCCACCGGACAGCTGCGCCGGATAGCGCGTGGCGAACGCCGGGTCCAGACCGACTCGCTCGAGGACATCGAGCGCAGCCTTGCGAGCTGCGCGACGAGACTCGCCGTTGAGTACCGGCACCGTGGCGACGTTGTCGACGACGGTGCGATGCGGCAGCAACCCGGCACTCTGGATGACGTACCCGATACCCCGGCGTAATTTCACGGCATCGATGTCCGCGATGTTGCGACCGTCCACCGTGATCGTTCCCGACGTGGGGGTGATCATGCGGTTGATCATCCGCATCGAGGTGGTCTTGCCGCAGCCGGACGGCCCCACGAACACGGTGAACGAGTGCGGCTCGATCACCAGGTCGAGGGAGTCGACCGCCGTGGTGCCATCCGGGTACGTCTTGTTGATCTGCTCGAAAGTGATCATCAGCTGACCGGCTGGTCCAGACCCTTGTCTGCGACCCAGTCCGCTGCTGCTGCCGCCGGTTCGGCCTTCTCGTCACCGGACACCCGCGTGTTCAGCGCAATCAGCTCCTCGGTGGTGATCTGAGCCGACACGGCGTCGAGAACCTCGGTGAGCTTGTCCGACTGCTTGGACGTGCGCAGCACCGGGATGATGTTCTGCGCGGCGAAGTTGTTTTCCGGATCCTCGAGAACGACAAGATCGTTCTCTGCGATCGAGGGCGCGGTGGTGAAGATGTCCGCTGCGACGACCTGCCCGGAGACCAGCGCCTCGACCGTGGCCGGGCCGCCGCCGTCGGAGATCGGGATGTAGTTGCCGGGCGCGATGTCCAGACCGTACTTCTCGCGCAGACCGGGCAGGCCGCCGGTGCGCTCCTGGAATTCCGGGGTACCGGCGAAGGTGACCTCGGACGAGAACGGAGCGAGGTCGCCGATGGTGGTGAGGTTGCGCTCGGTGGCGGTCTGGCGAGTGACGACGACGGCATCCTTGTCCTCGCCGGGAGCCTGCGCCGTCACGGTGAGATCGTCACCCAGTGCGGCGGGAAGCGCAGCCAGCACGTCCTCCGAAGAGGTTGCGGTCGCGGACTCGTCCAAGTACTGCAACAGGTTGCCGGTGTAATCGGGAATCATGTCGATCGACCCGTCACGCACTGCGGGGATGTAGGCCTCGCGGCTGCCGATATTGAGCTTGGTGCTCACCTCGAAACCATTGGCACGCAGCGCCTCGGCGTAGATGTTCGCGACGGTCTCGGACTCGGGGAAGTTGGCGGAGCCGATGATGATCGAGTTCGTGTCGGTGTTGCTCTCGCCGCCACCGCTGGACAGTGGATCCGAATTACCGCCGCAGGCGGTCAGGGCGGTGACCGAGAGAGCCAGTGCGGCGGCAGCTGCTACCGCTCTCGGAGCGGAGAACGCACGCGTGATTCGGGAGGTGGTCATGGTGTCCTTCCATCGGTTCGGGCACAGTCCTACCCATCTCCGGCGAACACCACCCGGGCTGCGGGGGCACCGCCCGAAACCAGGACTCGGGTTGCTCGGCATGGTAGTCGAATTCAGCGTGCCCATAAGGTTGGTTCGACTACCGTCTCGTTCGCACTAGTGCCCCGCGGTCGAGATCGGTAAACCCCATGGGCAGTGAACAGGAGAAACTACAGTGCGTTCGTCGGTTCTGGCCACGGTCGCGGTGATCTCGATCGCCGGACTCCTCGGCGGTTGCAGTACCCCGACCGAGCCTGCCGCCGGGCCCATCGTCGTCGGATCGGGCAACTCGGATATCTCGCGGTTGCTCGCGTCCATCTACGCCGGGGGACTGCGCTCGACGGGAGCGGTCGTCTCGGTGAGAGAGGGCCTGGCCGATCGGGCCGACTACCTCGCGGCGCTGGACCGCGGTGAGGTGACGATGGTTCCCGAGCTCACCGGCGACCTACTGCGCACCTTCGACAGCTCGGCCGCGGCCACCGAGGCGGAGGATGTGTACACCGAACTCAACCGGTCGCTGCCCGCCGGATTGTCGGTGGGGGACTACGCGACGGCCGAGGATCGACTTGCCATCGCGGTGGCGTCGGGCAGCGAGGTGGGCGACGAGACGGTGACGGATTTCCTCGATCGTGAGGAAAGAACGGTGGGAATCGTGGACGGCCAGGTCGACCCGATGGATGTTCTTGCGCAGGGTACGGCGAGTCCCACGTTCACCGGGGCGTCGTTCACCGAAGTCGTCCCGTATGCCGACGCGCAAGCCGCCGTCGACGGGTTGAACGCAGGGGAGGTCGACGTATTGGCCATTCGCACCGCGTCGTTCGGACCACTCGCCAAAGACCTCACGACTCTGCCCGACGACGACAGTGTGTATCCCGCGCAGAACGTCGTTCCGCTCTATCGCAACGGGGTTCTGAGCGAGAACGCCCTCGAGTCGTTCGCGGTGGTGGCGGGGGAGCTGACGACGGCGGACCTCGCCGACATGATCGGCGAGGTCCGCGGTGGAGCGTCGTCAGGCGATGTCGCTGGCCGCTGGCTCGGTGAGCGCAACCTGTGAGGCGTCGTTCGTCGAGGCCCTGACCTTGCGGCCCAGGTACGAGCCCATGTGGTGGACGGCCTGAGCCGCCTCTCGCAGGATCGAGGCCTGTAGATGGGCCACGTGCCAGAGCTTCTTGTATTCCACGTGCTCGAGCTCCACGCCCGACAGGCGTAGCTTGTCCGCGAACGCGGTGATCTGGTTGTACAGAACTTCCTCGGTGCCGACGTGCATCACGATCGGCGGCAGGCCGTCCAGGTTTCCCAGCAGCGGAGCGAAGCCCTGGTCCAGAGGATCGCCCGCGCCCAGATACGCGTCGGCCGAGCTGTAGGACCACCCGGTGTTGACCACCATGTCGCGGTCCTTGACCGCGTCTCGGGCTCCGGGGTCGACCCACGGCGAGATCAGTCCGAGGGCGGCCGGGCTGGTGCCGTCGTCCACCAACCGCCGGGCGGTGGCGACCGTGAGACCGCCACCGGCAGAATCGCCGGCGATGGCGATACGGTCCGCGGAGAAGCCGTGAATGCGGACCAACTCGCGGAACGCCGAGACCGCGTCGTCCAAACCGGCCGGGAACGGATCTTCCGGAGCCAACCGGTAGTCGAGTACGTAGACGGCGCTGGCCGATTCCCGGGCCAGGTGTGCGGCCAGCGACCGGTGCGTGTTGATGGATCCGATCGTGTACGCGCCGCCGTGCAGGTACAGAATCGCAGTGTCGCGTTCGGTGGCACCGACGGTGACACGCTCGGCTTTGCGGCCCGCGAGCGTCAACTTCTGCGCGACGGTTCCGTGCGGAAGGGTTTGCGCCGGAGCCGCGGCCTCGAGAAGGGCCCGCTGCGCGCGGAAAGAGAGACGCGGATTGAGCGCGAGGCGGTAGAACGGCTTCAGTGCGGCCGCCACGATCGGCAGGGGAACGTAGAAAGACTTCATGATCGGTGCCCGTCTACTTCTTCGTGCGCGGCAGCGCACGCTTGGACACCGCGGCGATCAGGCCCTGGTATCGCGAACCGGTGATGCGCTGCAGCAGATCGAGCGCGATCGCGTCGGATCCGATGAGCACTCGGCCTCTGCCCTTCTCGACACCCTTGAGGATGGTCTTGGCCGCATCGATCGGGGTGGTCTTGGCGAGCTTGCTGTCGAAGAACTTGGCCACGTCGGCCTGGTCGAAGTTCTCGGCGACGGTGGCATTGCGGGCGATGGCGGTCTTGATGCCGCCGGGGTGAACGACGGTCACCTTCACCGGAGCCTTGGAGATCAGCATTTCCATCCGCAGCGATTCACTGAACCCGCGCACGGCGAACTTCGCAGCGTTGTACGCGGACTGCGACGGCATGGCCAGCAAACCGAAGAGGCTGGAGATGTTGATGATGTGGCCGTCGCCGGAGGCCTGGATGTGCGGCAGAAAAGCCTTGGTGCCGTTGACGACTCCCCAGAAATCGACGTCGACGATGCGCTCGATGTCCTTGAACGAGGACTTCTCCACGTCACCGTGGTAAGCGATGCCCGCGTTGTTGTAGATCTGGTTGACCTTGCCGAAGTGCGCGACCACAGCTTCGGCGTAGTCGAGTACGGTCTCGCGCTGGGAGACATCCAGGAAATCCGACTTGACCTCGGCACCCAGAGCTTCGACGCGTCGGACGGTCTCGTCGAGCCCGTTGGTGTCGACGTCGGACAGTGCCAACTTCGCTCCGCGTCCGGCCAGTTCGAGGGCCAACGCGCGGCCGATTCCCGATCCTGCGCCGGTGACGACGGCTACCTTGCCTGTGAATGTGCTCATCGAGCGGCCACCCTGTCTGTGTTGTTGCCGGCGTTCGCCGAAGTTCCGGAAGTGAGGTCTGCTGTGGCGACGCTACGGTACGCATCGAGATCGAACTGCTTGGTCATTCTGCGGAACTCGAAAGTGAAGCCCGGCCACAGGGTCGTGTTGTTGCCGTGCTTGTCGAGGTACCAGCTGGCGCACCCGCCGTTCATCCAGACGCTCTTGGACAGCTGATCCTGCAGGGTGACGTTGTACTCGTCCTGCACGTCCTTGCGCACCTCGATGGTGCCGATGTCGTGCTTGTCGATGGTGTTCAACGCGTCGACCAGGTAGTTGATCTGAGATTCGATCATGAAGACCATGGAGGTGTGTCCCAGGCCGGTGTTGGGCCCCACCAGGAAGAACATGTTGGGGAAGTTGGCCACAGCTGCGCCCTTGTAGCCCTGCTGACCGCCGTCCTCGAACGTCTCGGCCAGCGTACGACCGTCCTTGCCGGTGATTCCCTGGTACGCAGGGGAGTCGGTGACGTGGAAGCCGGTGGCGACGACGAGCGCGTCGATCGGCCGCTCGGTGCCGTCCTTGGTCACGATCGATCCGGCGCGGACCTCCTCGATCCCGTCCGTCACGAGATCGACGTTGCTCTGGGCGAGAGCAGGGTAGTACGCGTTCGAGATCAGCATGCGCTTGCAGCCGATGCGGAAGTTCGGCGTCACCTTCGCGCGCAGCGCCTTGTCCTTGATCTGGGTGCGCAGGTGGTTCTCCGCCGCCCACTGCAAGGGCTTCATGAAGGCCTGAGCCTTGGCCAGTCCGACGACCTGGGTCTCACGCATCGCATAGATTCCGGCGCGCGAAAGACGCTGGAAGCCGGGAACGTGCTTGAAGGCGAAGCGCTCGAGCTTCGTGTATGGGCGATCGGCGCGGGGGAGGATCCACGGCGCGGTGCGCTGGTACACGTCGAGGTGCTCCACCTGGCCGGCGATGGCGGGCACGATCTGGATTGCCGATGCGCCGGTGCCGATGACGGCGACGCGCTTGCCGGCGAGCGAGACGTCGTGGTTCCACTGTGCCGAGTGGAAGACGTCCCCCTCGAAGTCGTGGATGCCCTTGATGTCCGGCAGATTCGGCTCACACAGCGCGCCGACCGCCGAGACGACGATCTTCGCGGTGTAGTTGCCCGAGGTGGTCTCGACGTCCCAGCGGCTGGTCTCGGAGTTCCAGCGAGCCGACGTCACATCGGTACCGAACACATGCTTCTCCATGACGCCGTACTTGCGCGCCACCCCGGCGATGTACTTCTGGATCTCGGGCTGGGTGGAGAACGACCGGGTCCAGTCGGGGTTCAGAGCGAACGAGTACGAGTACAGGTGCGACGGCACATCGCATGCGGCACCGGGGTAGGTGTTGTCGCGCCAGGTGCCGCCGACGTCGTGGCCGCGCTCGATGACGACGAAGTCCTTCTTGCCTGCCTTCGTCAGCTTGATCGCGGCACCGAGGCCGGCGAATCCGCTGCCGATGATCAACGTATCGACGTGACGCGGCGTCGTTGCACGGTCCGAAGTATCTGTTACGGGAAGACTCATGTAGGGAAGCGTAGAAGCTTACTGAGTGTGAGTCAATAGTTATTGACTAATATTCAGTAGGGTGATTGCATGGCGTACGTGAACAGCCCGGGCGCATCGACGACCAAGAGGACCAGACTCAGTCCCGAGCAACGCCGCGCTCAGTTGATCGAGCTCGGCACCGAGATGCTGGCCGAACGACCCCTCGAACAGATCTCCGTCGAGGACATCGCAGACCAAGCAGGTGTCTCTCGCGGTCTACTGTTCCACTATTTTTCTTCCAAGCAGGACTTTCATCTGGAAATCGTCCGGGAGGCCTCCCGATCCATGATCGAGCGCACGGCCCCCGATCCGAGCCTCGAACCCTTCGAGATCCTGCGCGACTCCATCGCCAACTACGTCGACTACGTCACCGAGAAGCGAAACACGTTCATCTCGTTGCTCCGCGGAACCGCGAGCGGCGACCCCCTGATGCGTGAGGTCTTCGAGCAGACCCGCACCACCATGGCCGAGCGGACCCTCGTCCAACTCGCCGACCTCGACATGGACGTGACGCCCACCATCGACCTCGCCGTACGCGGGTGGATCGCCTTCGTGGAAGAAGCAACCATCACCTGGCTCCGGAACCCACACATCAGCCGCGACGAACTCATCGACCTCAACGTCAACGCCCTGCCTGCCGTCGCACTTGCCCCTGGCATGATCACCGCACTGCTCGGAGCCGAAGCGGACGCCTGAGCTCTTACGCCCCCCGCCCCCCGTCCGCCCCCGCCTCCCCGTCCGCTCCCGCCTCCCCGTCCGCTCCCGCCTCCCCGTCCGCTCCCGCCTCCCCGTCCGCTCCCGCCTCCCCGCCGCGTCAATGGACCGTTGCACACCGCTCAGACGTATGCAAGGGTCCATTCACCCAGGTCGGGGCCGTGCGTCAATGGACCGTTGTACTGCCCAGACGCATGTGCACCGCTCCCCGGAAGTTGGACTGAGTAATTCAGTTCCAACTACCGGGGAGTTTTGTATGCGTGCACGAAGTTCACTTACCGAGGATCAGCGGGTCGCGGCGGTAGCGTTGTTCGAGGATGGTGTGGGTGCCGTCTCGGCTGCTGCGAAGGTCGGTGGCGGGGCAGGCCCAGTGATCTTGCTCTACGACCGGTGGCGGGTTCGAGGGAGGAATGCGTTGGTGGAGAAACCGGATCGACAACACTTCTCGTTCGAGTTCAAACTTGCTGTAGTGCAACGTGTTTTGGCTGGCGAGAACAAGATCGAGCTCGCTCGCGAGTACGGACTGTCGTCGGCGAAAATCATCGAGCCCTGGGTCCGCGGATACCGCCGCGACGGCGACGAGGCGCTACGACCGAAGCGGGCGGGACGTCGACCGGCACCGGGAGTCGATCCAGGGGAGGCCAGCGAACTGGACCGCCTCCGGGAGGAGAACGAGCGGCTGCGGACACAGGTGGCGTACCTGGGAAAATTGCGGGCCTTGAGGGAACAGGGACGACGGTGAAGGTTCTCGCTGTCATCGCCCTCAAGGCGCAGTACCGACTCGATGTGTTGCTCGACGTCGCCGGCTTGGCTCGGTCGACGTTTTTCTACCGTCAGGCGCAGTTACGCAGGCCCGATCCGAAGGCTGCGTTGAAAGCGGCGGTGACCAGGGCGTTCGAGGAAAGCCACCGACGCTACGGGCATCGACGCGTGCACCGAGTCCTCGTCGACGCGGGGTGGCGGGTGGCGAAGAAGACGGTGCTCGCGGTGATGCGTGAGCTCGGGTTGGCGTGCCGTGTGCGGCGCCGTCGACGGTATGCCTCGTATCAGGGTCAGGTCGGGGCGGTCGCGGCGAACATCCTCGACCGCCAGTTCACAGCTACGGCCCCGAACGAGAAGTGGGTCACCGATGTCACCGAGTTCCGGGTCGGGGATGCGAAGTTGTACCTGTCGCCGGTGATGGATCTGTTCGATCGTCAGATCATCTCGTATTCGATCGGTCGGTCCCCGACGACGGAGTTCACCAACCGTTCCCTGCGGGCCGCGTTGGCTACCCTCGGCGAACACGAGTGCCCAATTGTGCACTCGGATCAAGGATTTCACTATCAGCACTCGTCGTGGCGGCGGTTGCTGGCCGATGCGGGAGCGATCCAATCGATGTCCCGCAAAGCGAACTGTTACGACAATGCGATCATCGAGAACTTCTTCGGTCACCTCAAAGAGGAGATGTTTCATCACGTCCGATACCTGAACCTCGACGCCTTGCACACCGCGATCGAGGACTACATCGACTGGTTCAACAACGACCGCATCTCGCTACGTCTCGACGGCCTGAGCCCGGTGCGATACCGAGCCCAGGCCCTCGCGGCCTAGGATTTCCATAAACCAGTCCAACCCACGGGGTCCAGTGCAATGTAGTGGTCCATTGACGCGGAACGGGGGACGGCACCCGGAAACGACGAAAGCGGCCCACCCCCGAAGGAGTGGGCCGCTTTCGCTGTCGAGGTTTCAGTCTTCGCCGACTGCCTTGAAGGCCTCGTCGATGATTTCGAGCTGCTCAACGGCGTGCACCTTGCTCGAGCCCGACGACGGGGCGGACATGGCGCGACGGGAGATGCGCTTGATGCCGACCAGCTTCTCGGGCATGAGCTCGGGCAGTGCGAGACCGAAGAACGGCCAGGCACCCTGGTTCGCAGGCTCTTCCTGAACCCAGCGGAATTCCGTTGCGTTCGGGTAGCTCTCGAGTGCTTCCCGGATCCGGCGGACCGGCACGGGGTAGAGCTGCTCGACGCGAACGATGGCGACGTCGTCGCGGTTTTCCTTCTGCTTGCGCGCGAGGAGCTCGTAGTAGAGCTTGCCGCTGACCATCAGTACGCGCTTGACTGCGCTTCGGTCGCCGGTACCGGTGTCGTAGGTGGGCTCGTCGAACACCGAGTGGAACTTGCCGTCGGTGAAGTCCTCGATGTTGCTCACTGCAGCCTTGTTGCGCAGCATCGACTTCGGGGTGAAGACGATCAGCGGGCGACGAATGCCGTCACGCGCGTGCCTGCGCAGCAGGTGGAAGTAGTTCGCGGGGGTCGAGGGGAGTGCGACGGTCATCGAGCCCTCGGCGCACAGCGTCAGGAAGCGTTCGATGCGTCCGGACGTGTGGTCGGGACCCTGGCCCTCGTGGCCGTGCGGCAGCAGCAGCACGACGTCGGAGAGCTGACCCCACTTGGCTTCACCGGACGAGATGAACTCGTCGATGATGGACTGCGCGCCGTTGACGAAGTCGCCGAACTGCGCTTCCCACATCACCAGTGCCTCCGGGTTGCCCACGGAGTAGCCGTACTCGAAGCCGACGGCTGCGAACTCGCTCAGCGCGGAGTCGTAGACCATGAACTTGCCGGGGTTGTCGCTGCCGATGTTCTGCAGCGGGGTGTATTCGGCACCGGTCTTGCGGTCGATGATCACCGAGTGGCGCTGGGTGAACGTGCCGCGGCGCGTGTCCTGGCCGGAGAAACGGATGTTGCGTCCCTCGTCCACCAACGATCCCAGTGCCAACAGCTCGCCGAAGGCCCAATCGACCTTGCCCTCGTGCGCCATCTCGCGACGCTTCTCGAGCACCGGCTTGACGCGCGGGTGCACGTTGAAGCCGTCGGGAACGTCGAGGTGTGCATCGCCGATGCGGTGCAGCACGGCCTTGTCGACGGCCGTGGTGAGCTTGGCGGGCAACTGCTGGTCGAGTTCGACCGACTCGCTGGGCTCCGGGGTGTACTTCTCGAGTTCGCGTACTTCGTTGAAGACCCGTTCGAGCTGCCCCTGGTAGTCGCGGAGGGCATCTTCGGCTTCCTTGAGCGAGATGTCGCCGCGGCCGATCAGCGATTCGGTGTAGCTCTTGCGGACGCTGCGCTTGGTGTCGATCACGTCGTACATCGCCGGCTGCGTCATCGAGGGGTCGTCGCCCTCGTTGTGTCCTCGACGGCGGTAGCAGATCATGTCGATGACGACGTCCTTGTGGAACTTCTGACGGAAGTCCACCGCCAGCTGAGCAACCCAGGCGCAGGCCTCGGGGTCGTCGCCGTTGACGTGGAAGATCGGCGCAGCGATCATCTTGGCCACGTCGGTGCAGTACTCGGACGAACGCGAGAACTCCGGTGACGTGGTGAAGCCGACCTGGTTGTTGACGACGATGTGGACAGTTCCGCCGGTGCGGTAGCCGCGCAGATCGGACAGGTTCAGCGTTTCCGCGACGACACCCTGGCCGGCGAAAGCTGCGTCACCGTGGAGCATCAGCGGCAGAACGGAGTAGCCGCCCTGGCCGGTGCCCTTGTCCAGCAGGTCCTGCTTGGCGCGGACGAGGCCTTCGAGAACGGGGTCGACGGCTTCGAGGTGCGACGGGTTCGCCGTGAGCGAGACCTTGATGTCGTTGTCGCCGAACATCTGGATGTACGTGCCCTCGGCACCGAGGTGGTACTTCACGTCGCCGGAGCCGTGTGCGGCGGCCGGGTTCATGTTGCCCTCGAACTCGGTGAAGATCTTTGAGTAGGGCTTGCCGACGATGTTGGCCAGTACGTTCAGGCGGCCGCGGTGTGGCATACCGATGACGACCTCGTCGAGGGCGTACTCGGCGCTCTGGTCGATGACCGAATCCATCATCGGGATGACCGACTCGGCACCTTCGAGCGAGAAGCGCTTCTGGCCGACGTACTTGGTCTGCAGGAACGTCTCGAATGCCTCGGCAGCGTTGAGCTTGCTCAGGATGTACTTCTGTTGCGCCACAGTTGGTTTGACGTGCTTGGCCTCGACGCGCTCCTGCAGCCACGAGACCTGCTCGGTCTCGAGGATGTGGGTGTACTCGACGCCCACGTGGCGGCAGTACGAGTCGCGTAGAACGCTGAGCACGTCCCGCAGCTTCATCTTGTCCTTGCCGTGGAATCCGCCGACCTTGAACTCGCGGTCGAGGTCCCACAGCGTGAGGTCGTGGCTGATCACGTCGAGGTCCGGATGCATCCGGAACTTGTCCTTGGTGAACTGCAACGGGTCGGTGTCGGCCATCAGGTGACCGCGGTTGCGGTACGCCGCGATGAGCTCGAGCACGCGGGTGTTCTTGTCGACCGTGCCCTCGGGCAGATCCTTGCGCCAGCGAATGGGCTCGTACGGAATCTTGAGCGAGTGGAACAGCTCGTCGTAGAACTCGTCGCTGATCAGCAGGTTGTGGATCGTCTTGAGGAAGTCGCCCGACTCGGCACCCTGAATGATGCGGTGGTCGTACGTCGAGGTCAGCGTCATGAGCTTGCCGACGCCGAACTCGGCGAGACGCTCGTCGCTGGCACCCTGGAACTCGGCCGGGTACTCCATGGCACCTGCACCGATGATGGCTCCCTGGCCGTTCATCAGACGCGGCACCGAGTGCACGGTGCCGATTCCACCGGGGTTGGTCAGCGAGATGGTGACGCCCTGAAAATCTTCACCGGTGAGCTTGCCGTCGCGCGCGCGTCGGACGATGTCCTCGTACGCGTTGTAGAACTGCGTGAAGGTGAAGTCCTGCGTGTTCTTGATCGCGGCGACGACGAGGGAACGGTTGCCGTCCTTACCGGGCAGGTCGATCGCCAGGCCGAGGTTGATCGCTGCCGGAGTGATGGCGTTCGGCTTGCCGTCGACCTCGGCGAAGTGGCGGTTCATGTTCGGGAACGCCTTGACGGCCTGCACGATGGCGTAGCCGAGAAGGTGAGTGAACGAAATCTTGCCGCCGCGAGTACGAGCGAGGTGGTTGTTGATGACGAGGCGGTTGTCCACCATCAGCTTCGCCGGAATCGCACGCACACTGGTCGCGGTGGGAATCTGCAACGAAGCAGACATGTTCTTCGCTACCGCTGCTGCTGCGCCGCGCAGAACCTTGCTCGACTCCTCGCCGAACTCGGCCGCCGCGGGCTTCGCGGAAGCAGGTTTCGCCGGAGCGGCCTTCTTCTCGGCAGGCTTTGCGGCGGCAGCAGGCTTGGCTGATTCCGCCTTGGGAGCAGCTGCCTTGGGAGCAGCTGCCTTGGGAGCACTGTCCTTCTGCGGAGCCGAGGCGGCAGGCTTGGCAGGGGGCGCGGGTGCTGCGGGGGGAGCGGACTTGGCCGAACTACCGTTGGAGGCTCCGCCGTTGCCGTTACCGGACGCACCGTTCGAGCTGCCGGCACTCTCTTCGTTCGCGGCATCGGGGTCGTAACCGGTGAGGAACTCGTGCCAGCTCGCGTCGACGGAGGACGGGTCTTGCTTGAATCGCTGGTACATCTCGTCGACCAGCCATTGGTTTTGTCCGAATTGGGTAGTAGAGCTGCTGCTCACGGCAGTAGTTCGCCTCGTTTCTGTCTTCGTTCCCGTTCAGCGCGCGTACTTGTCCAGGCTAGACCTCTGGCCGAGCGCGCGTGCGTCCGGGACGTAGCTGTGATATGTACTCACCGGTAACCATCGGCCTCGTTGCCGATGACTCCTTGGACTATCGAATTATCGCCCCGGTTCGTTTCGGCTGCAGTCCACAACTGAGCGTAGAAACCGCCCCGGGCGCGAAGCTCCGAATGTCGTCCGGTTTCCACGATACGTCCGCCGTCGACGACGACGATCAGATCTGCCCGCGCGGCGGTCGCCAATCGGTGCGCGACCACCACTGCCGTGCGGGTGCGCGCAACGGCGCTGCCGGCCGCGAGAACGGTGCGTTCGGTGGCCGGATCGAGTGTGGCGGTGGCTTCGTCGAGCAGCAGCAGATCGGGGTCGACCAGTTCCGCTCGGGCGAGGGCGATCAGCTGCCGTTGGCCGGCGGACAGCCCCTGGCCGCGCTCGCCGACGGGTTGGTTCATACCGCCGCGAAGTGCGGCGATGGTGCTCAGAGCGCCTACCGAGCGAGCCGCGTTCTCGATGTCGGCGTGGCTGGCATCGGGCCTGCCGTAGGCGATGTTCGACGCAACGGTTCCGGTGAACAGGTGCGCTTCCTGCGGTACGACGCCGAGCCGCTGCCGATAGTCCGACAGTCGATACTGGCGCAGATCGGTGCCGCCGACGCGTACCGATCCGGACGTCGGATCGTAGAACCGGGCCAGTAGCTTCACGACTGTCGATTTGCCCGCGCCGGTGCGCCCGACCAACGCAACCGTGGTACCGGCGGGAATGGTGAGAGATACCTCACTGAGCGCATCGGAGTGAGCCCCGGCATAACGAAACCCCACGTCGACGAGATCGATGTCGGCGCGCAGGCGTCCGCCGGGAAGCGGGGTGGTGTCAGTGGTGGTGGCGGTTTCGATCGAACTGGTGGTGCGCAGCAGGTCGCCGATGCGACCGATGCCGACGCGTGCCTGCTGATAGCCGTCGAACACCTGCGAGAGCTGCTGAATCGGCCCGAACAGCAACCCGAGGTAGAGCACGAAAGCCACCAGAGTGCCCGCGGTGGTGGCTCCCGTGGCGATCTGGTGTGCGCCGACGAACACGACGACGGCAAGGGATATATCGGACAGCAAGGTGATGAGGGGGAAGAACACCGAGATCGCGGTCTGCGATCGCATGCGGCTCGCCCGATACCTGTTCGAGCGTTCAGCGAACCGGGATGCCGCGTACTCCTCGCGCCGGTACGCCTGCGCGGCGCGTAGGCCGGTGACGTTTTCCTGGAAATCGGCGTTGACGATCGAGATGCGCTCGCGGGACGTGGAGTACGCCGCTGAAGAAATGCGCCGGAAGATCACCGTGGCCACGGCCAGGGGCGGCACAACCGCCAGCGCCACGAGTCCGAGCGAGGCGTCGGTGACGAGCAGTGCGGCGGCGATGCCGACGATGGTCAGTACGCTCACCACCGCGGTCGAGGCACCGGTCTGAATGAACGACGAGAGCGCGTCGACATCGGTGGTCATCCGCGTCATGATCCGACCCGACAGCTCACGCTCGTAATAGTCCAGGCCGAGTCGCTGAATGTGCGCGTAGCTGCGGATTCGGAGACCGAACAACACGCGCTCGCCGGCCCGCGCGGTGATGATCGTCGTCGCGCAGACGACGAACCAGCTCGCTGCCGCCAACGCGACGCCGATCGAGGTGGCTGTCCACAAGGTGTTCGAGTCTCCACGTGCCACCCCGCTGTCCACTGCGTACCGAACGAGCGAGGGGAAAGCGATCGACGCGAGAGAGTCGAGTGCGAGCAGCACCACGACTGCGGCGAGCAACATCCGGACCGGACCGAGCAACCTCGACAACCGGAATCCAGGGTCGGGTCGACGGAGTTCGGATCCTGATGCGCCGGGGTCCTCGGTCGCCGCGGGCAAGGCCGCGACGGCCGCGGAAATGGCCGGTGTGGGTGCAAGCGCGCCGAATGCGCCCGCCATCGCAGTTCCGTGACCGCCGCCGCCTCCGGTCGCGGACGACGAAACGGAACCGGGCGCACCCGGCGATCGCGGGGTGGTGTCCGGCCACAGAGCGTCCGGCGAAGGCTCGGCGATCGGGTCCGGTTCGCTGCCGCTCGGTGCGAAGCCGCCGGGTTCGTCCTCGCCCCCGGCCAGGAGCGCCCGGAAGAGTGGACACCGTCGATCGAGCTGGTCGACGGTTCCGGTGTCGACGATGCGCCCGTTGTCGAGTACTGCGACGCGGTCGGCCAGCGTCAGGGTGGAGCGGCGATGTGCGAGAACGAGCGTCGCGCGAGTTCGGACGCCGCGCAACGCGTCGAATATTGCAGCTTCGGTCTCTGCGTCCACGGCGGAGGTTGCGTCGTCGAGGATCAGTATTCGTGGTTCGACGAGGAGTGCGCGTGCCAGGGCGATGCGCTGGCGTTGGCCGCCGGACAGGGTGAGTCCGCGTTCGCCGACCAGGCTGTCGTATCCCTCGGGTAGGGCCTCGATGAAGGTGGCGGCCTGCGCCAGGCTCGCGGCGTGCTCGATGTCCTCAGCCGAGGCGTCCGGCCTGCCGAGGGCGATGTTGGCGGCGATGGTGTCGGAGAACAGGAAAGGCTCGTCGAACACCAGCGCTACTGCCTCGCGGAGCGCCGTGCTGTCGAGGTCGTCGATATCGATCGACGAGTCGCTCGACGTCAGCGCAATCCGGCCCGCGGACGGTCGGTAGAAGCGAGGAAGCAGCAGGGCGAGCGCGGTCTTACCCGAGCCCGCATGCCCGACGACGGCAACGGTCTCCCCGGGCGCGATGGTCAGGTTCAGATCGGTGAGTACGTCTCGTTCGGGCTCGAAGCCGAAGGTCACATCGGAGATTCGTACCCCCAGCGGGCCGTCCGGCAGTGTCGTGGGCACCGCGGGTTCCGGGTCGACCGGTTCGGTGTCGATCACTTCGTAGACACGTTCGACGGCGGCGCGGGAGAGCTGGGCCATGATCACGACGGACGAGACCGTCCGGGTGACGGCGGACAGCGTGGCGACGTAGGTGGCGAAGGCCAGGAATGTGCCGATGGTGATCTGCCCCTGCAGTGCGAGCCACCCACCGAGGGCGATGACTCCGACGAGACCGAGTTGAGGAATCGTGGCCATCGATGGTGCGAACCGCGAATTGATCCGCGCCGACCGCATGCGCTCGGCGAACAGTGTGCGGCCGAGGGTTTCGATGCGGTCCACCGCGCGGGCTTCCTGGCCGAAGCCCTTGACCACGCGGACTCCGGTGACGGTCTCCTCGACATGTTGCGCCAGATCGGCGGCGCGTTGTTGAGCCGACCAGGTGGCAGCGAAGAGCGTCGGCCGAATGCGGTACACGACGATGCTGACGGCGGGAACGATGAGGACCGCGACGACGGTGAGCACCGGTGACAGGTACGCCATCACCGCCAGGGCGAGGACGAACTGCAGAACCGCGCCGGCCGACAGCGGCACCATGGCCAGTAGGCCCTGTACGAGCTGCAGGTCGGTGATCGATCTCGACACCACTTGTCCGGTACGAATTTCGTCCTGCTTGCGACCGTCCAGCCGCTGTAGCGAGGCCAGCAGATCCAGCCGGAGATCGTGCTGAACGTCGATCGAGAGCCGGCCGGCGAGCATGCGCCTACCGAATTGGCACGCAAATCGCACCAGACCCAGCAGGGCGATGGCCACGGCGATCGTGAGGATCACCTCGCCCTTGCCGGCAGTCGCGTCGTCGATGGCCACCCTGGTGAGCAGCGGGAACGAGATGTCGATGACCGCGGCGGTCATCGTCACGCCCAACGCGCCGAGCGCAGTGCGCCGGTGCAGCATGCACTGCGCCGTCAGCCGTCGGATCCAGCCTCGCGGGGCGGCAACATCAGCCGGCTCTACCGGCTCGGCAAGGGTGCCGATGTTCGCCGCGTCGCGGTCGATTGCCGCGCCGTGGTTCCTCACCGAATTACTGTGTGCCATCGATTCACCAAGGTAGACCCGAGCACCGACAGGCCATCGCGAGTATCGGTGACGACCTCAGTCGACGTCGCGGGTGCGGGCCAGAAACCAGCCGCCGCCGACGAGGATCGCGGCCCACACTGCGAGCCCGAGCGGTGCCCACGGCCAGGTAGCCAGATCACCCGCGTCGTCCAACTGGGTGGCGGCCATCGTCGGCAGTGTCAGGTTCGACGGCAGCACCGTCGCAACCGGTCCCAGCCCCACGCCGAACAGGATCAGCGAGATCAGACCCTCACCGAACGGCAGCCACGCGACGAGCACGATGGCGGACCACGTCGGAGATCTGAGCAGCAGACCCAGGCCGGCCCCGATCATCGACCACAGCACCACTGCCAGTAGGCACGCGGCGACCACTCCGATGAACGGGCCGTCGAGCAGCACCGTTCGGCTGTTGAAGATCAGGAGGCAGATCAGGCTGGCCAGGAGCACGACGAGGCCGTACCCGAGCCCGAACAGGGCCGTGACGATGAGTTTCGCTGCGATCACCCCGTCGCGGCCCCGAGCCGTCAGGAAGCTGGTGGTGAGCGTCTTGTGGCGAAACTCCGTTCCGGCGTTGACGGCACCGAAAATGCCGGCGAACAGAATCGCGGCACCGGCGGCCACATACAGGCCGATCGAGGCCACCCCGCCCGAGATATCGAGGTCCTCCTCGAATTCGCCCAGCTGGTTCGCGATGACCGAGGTGATGACGGATGCGAAAACTCCGACGACGATCGGTGCGAGTGCCAGTGCCCACCAGAACTTCAGTGTCGTGACCTTGCGGATCTCCGACGTCAGCAACGCGTTCATCTCGGCCCCCCGTTCCAGTTCTGCGGCGGTCCGTAACCCGGGGGCGGTCCGTAACCCGGCGGCGGTCCGTAACCCGGGGGCGTTCCGTAGGCACTGGGTTGTACGGGTACTGCGCTGTACTGACCGGCGGTCATGGACAGGAACACGTGCTCGAGGTCGACGTGTTCGCTCGTGGTGCCGAACACCGTGACGCCCGTGTCGGCGGCGATGCGGGCTATCGTGGCCGCGTCGGTACCGGCAACACCGATGCGGCCGTCGGGCAGCAGTTGGCTGTCGTTGAACCCGTTCGATGCCAATGCGAGCGCAAGGGCCGCGGGGTCCGATGCGGCCACGAGTACGCGACTCGGACGCGTCGATCGCAGTTGCGCGATGGACCCCTGGTACATCAGGGTGCCTGCGCTCACGATCACCAGGTTGTCGACGGTCTGCTCGATCTCGCGCAGGATGTGACTCGATACCAACACGGTGCGCCCCGACGCGGCGAACGCCTTCAGGAAGTCGCGGAGCCATGCGATTCCCTCGGGGTCCAGACCGTTGGCGGGTTCGTCGAGCACGAGAATGTCCGGGTCCCCCAGCAGTGCCGTCGCCAATGTGAGGCGTTGCCGCATGCCGAGGGAGAAGCCGCCTGCGGCGCGGTCGGCGGCGTCGGCAAGTCCCACCAGGTGCAGAACGTCGAGCGCGCGGCTGTCGGGCACGCCGATCGCGGCGGTGTAGATCTTCAGATGGTGTGCAGCGGTGCGTTTGGGGTGCAGGCTCAGCGAGTCGAGGACGGCACCGACGGTACGAGCCGGGTGTATCGCCGATCGGAACGGAGCACCGTTCACCAGGCCCATTCCCGAGGTGGGTGCCACGAGCCCGAGCAGCATGCGCAGTGTGGTGGTCTTACCCGACCCGTTCGGTCCGAGGAACCCGGTGATGGTTCCGCGCGGAACGACGAAGCTCAGGTCCGATACCGCGCGAACGGTGCCGAACTGTTTCGTCAACGCCTGCGCTTCCAGCGCCGGAGCCGAGTAGCTGGTCATCTGTGCGGTGCCTCCCTGGCCGTCGGTGCACCTCGTGTGCCGGTTGCTCCGGAGGCAACCGGTACTCGAGGTTACGGGGTGCGGCCGACGGCCGGGCGAGCCCGGTTTCAGCGATGCAGTGCCGCGGCGACTTCCCGGTACGTCTCGAGTGGATCGGAGTCGTCGGGAAGCGAATGCAGGGTCACGTGCGAGGCACCGGCGGCCAGGTGCTCGTCGAGCCGGGCAGCGATGGCGGCGGCATCGCCGTGCGCGACGAGCGCGTCGATGAGTCGGTCGCTGCCGCCGTCGCCGATCTCCTCGTCGGAGTAGCCGAGTCGGTTCAGGTTGTTGGTGTAGTTGCGTAGGTGCAGGTAAGGGTTGTTGACCGGGGGCCGGCCGATCGAGCGTGCTTTCTCCGGATCCGACTCGAGGACCACCTTGTGCTCAGGTGCCAGGATCTTGTTCGGTCCCAGTTTTTCTCGCGCCTCGCGGGTGTGTTCCGGGGTGGTCAGGTACGGATGCGCACCTGCGGTGCGGTCGGCGGCCAGCGCCAGCACCTTCGGGCCGAGAGCAGCGAGCACACGTCTCTCGACCGGGACTCCGGCGTCATCCAGAGCGTCGAGGTAGGCCACCAGAGCGTCGTACGGCTTGGTGTATTCCTGCGTCGCCTCCGGGTGGCCGGCACCGATCCCGAGGACGAATCGTCCCGGGTGCTTCTTCTCCAACCGGTGGTACGACGCGGCCACGTCGGCTGCGGCGTCCGACCAGATGTTGACGATGCCGGTGGCGACGACGACCGTCTCGGTGGCGTCGAGAATCTCCTCGGTGGTGGTCAGGTCCGCGGGCGGCGAGCCGCCGAGCCAGATCGTGCCGTAGCCGAAGGACTCGATGGCGCGCGACAGTTCCGGAGTGAACGCCGAGTGCATTCGCCAGATGCCGTACTTGCCGAGTTCAGGTGTGGAAGTCATGTCAGAAGTCAACGCAGCACAGCCGCGAAGATTCCTACTCGTCCGGCTCGATGATGCGATTTTCCGGGAAACGGGCGGGCGGTGGACCGAATGCCTCCCGGGCATTCTTGATGACGCCCTTACCGACGGCGCGGTTTCCGGCCCCGCCGATCGCTGCACCGATTCCGGCAGGCAGCATCTTGCCGACCAACAGCGCGCTGCGCTTGGCGAGGTACTTGGTGATGAACTTCTTCACCAGGGACCTGTTCATGCTCGCCATCGAGCCGCCGGGGATGCGGGAGGTGATGAGCGGCCCCCAGTTCTTGGCGGTCTTGCCGACCGTGCGCTGCACGATCTGCATGCCGGATTCGCCGAGTGCCACCGACAGCACCAACGCGCGTCGCTGCTGGTGATTCTCGACAGGAATGCCGTGTACCGACGCCACCGACAACGTCAGCAAGGCCGAGGACTCGATGAAGAACGCAGTTTCGGCGCCCACCGCGGCGAGCGAGGCGACCGTCCCGACGCCGGGAATTGCCGCCGCGCCGCCCACCGCCGAGCCGCTGCCGGTCACCGCGAGCAGAAATCGCTTTTCCAACCGTTCGATGATCTGGGCCGGGGTGTCGTACGGGTGTGCCCGACGCACATGCGCCACGTACTTGTCGACGGCAGGCCCCTGCAGGCGGCTGGCGTTGTCGAGGATGTTGACCAGCGCGCGTTCGAGCTTCCCGCCCTCGGAAATGTCGACCTGCGCGTCGTCCTTCTTGCCTGCCATCGGTGCCTCTTTCTTGGGAGATCGGTAAGTCAGTGCACCCAGTGAGCGGTCGGTACGAGCTCGTCCGGCTTCGGCGGCGGGGGAGCGGTTCCGTCACCGAAGGGTGATCCTCCCAGTGACTCCCGACCGTGCGGCTCGAGCCAGGCGTGTAGGTCCGGGCCGTTCGGCACGATGCCCGACGGATTGATGTCGGTGTGCACCTCGTAGTAGTGCCGCTTGATGTGGTCGAAGTCGACCGTGTCGCCGAAGCCGGGGGTCTGGAAGAGGTCGCGTGCGTAGTTCCACAGCACCGGCATCTCGCTGAGCTTGCTGCGATTGCACTTGAAGTGGCCGTGATAGACGGGATCGAAGCGCACCAGGGTGGTGAACAGGCGCACGTCGGCTTCGGTGATGTGGTCTCCGACGAGGTAGCGCTGCGTGGACAGCCGCTCGACGAGCCAGTCGAGGCGGGCGAAAAGTCGGTCGTAGGCCTTGTCGTACGCCTCCTGAGAGCCGGCGAACCCGCAGCGATAGACGCCGTTGTTGACGTCCTCGAATACCAACTGGGCCACTTCGTCGATCTCGCGTCGCAGTGCCTCGGGGTACAGATCCGGGGCTCCCTCGCTGTGGTACTGCGTCCACTCGGTACTGAGGTCGAGGGTGATCTGCGGGTAGTCGTTGGTCACGACCTCGCCGGTCGGGACGTCGACGATGGCGGGGACGGTGATGCCGCGCTCGTAGTCCGGGAATCGGGCGAAGTAGGCGTCCTGCAGCCTCTCGATCTTCAGAACCGAATCGACTCCGCCCGGCTCCTCCTGGAAGTTCCAGCTGCGCTGATCGTGGGTGGGCCCTGGAATGCCGAGCGACAGAACATCTTCGAGGCCGAGCAGTCGCCGAACGATGATGGACCGGTGGGCCCAGGGGCAGGCGCGCGCAGCGATCAGTCGATACCGTCCTGCCTCCACCGGATAGCCGTCTCGGCCGTCGGCGGTGATCCTCGTCGGTATGTAGTTGGTATCGCGCTTGAATTCCTTGCCCGGTTCCACGTATGCGGCATCGTCGGCCATGCTCGAACTCCTCAGATAGATCGGTCTCCCGACGCTACCCAGTTCGCAGTCACCTCAACCGGATCAGGCTCGGGCCACCGCTGTGTGGCACGCGCCGATTTCGATGTATCCCAGCCGCGCGGCGAGGCGTCGGGCAATGGAATTCTCGGGGCGCGATCGCCACTGCGGGATCAAGCCGTCGTCGATCGCGTCGTTGGTCGCCAGTCGGCCGACCACCTGAGCGTGGCCCCGTCGGCGATGATCCGGGTCGGTCAGCACGCGCATGTCGGCGAGTATCAGCTGCTCCTCCGAGTAGCCGGCGGTGGCGAGGGATCGGGCCGAGTCCGCGGGCCTGTCGTCGCCGAGGAGCGTGAACCATTCCCGCGAGACCGCGTCGCCGAATGCCTCGGCGACGTCGGCGTCGCTGCACTGCGCCGCCAGGTTGCGTGCGTGCACCGCATCGTGAGAAATCAGCGGATCGTGCACATCGATGGAGTGACCGATCTCCGAGCCGTAGGCAAGCGTGTGGCTGCCGATCTCGTAGCGCTCGGAGCGATCGCCCAACAGTGCGGACAGCCAGGTGCGTTCGGTACCCGGCATGCCTGGGACGGAGCGAGAGGACTCGAGCGCCCAGTCCGGCCCCGCAACCACGGTCGTCCCGGCCAGGTGCAGCACGGTGATGTCATCGGTCGTGACGAGATGGTCGACGCGGTCCGCGTCGGTGTCGAGGGTTGTGTCGTCCAGTCCGAGCCGGCGACACCAGGCCAGGCGAACGATGTCGAGTTTGTGAGAGTCGAACCGGCCGATGTCGAAGAGGGGTACATCCACGCGTCGAGACTAGCCATCACGCCCCTGGGCAACTTTCCGGTTTCACGGTGCAAAAGCAATCTTTGAAACTTTTTTGCCCCCGGTGTTTCGCTCAGCGCCGATAGATGGCAGACTCGCAAACGAGATTAGAGCTTCGACGTGAAGATCTAGCTCGCTTACAGAAGGTTTACAGAATGACGCAGGGCAGTGTGAAGTGGTTCAACGGCGAAAAGGGCTTCGGCTTCATCGAGCAGGATGGTGGCGGACCGGACGTTTTCGTTCATTACTCGGAGATTCAGGGTAGCGGCTTCAAGTCGCTCGACGAGGGCCAGCGCGTGGAGTTCGAGGTGGGCCAGGGTCAGAAGGGCCCCCAGGCCACCGGCGTCCGCGCCATCTGATTCAAGCTTCGTAACCCGACTTCTCCTGGTGGAGTGACCGTCTCGAAGTAATCCCCACCAGAAACTCGGTGACAAGGCCGGATACACGGAAGAAATTCCGAGTATCCGGCCTTCGTCTGTTCGAAGTGCCTGCGGCAGTGGTGTGGATAAGTGCCGCGGGAGGCGCTTATCCACACCACTGCGCGCAGCGCACTCTACAGCCCCAGATCCCGGCCGATCAGTTCCTTCATGATTTCGTTCGAGCCGGCCCAGATCTTGGTCACGCGAGCGTCTTTCCACGCGCGAGCGGCGCGGTATTCGTTCATGAATCCGTAGCCGCCGTGCAGCTGGACGCAGTGGTCCAGGATCTCGTTCTGTACCTGCGAACTCCACCACTTGGCCTTGGCGGCGTCGATAGCCGTCAGCTCACCGATGCCGTGGGCGGCGATGCAGTTGTCGATGTAGGCCTGTGCCACATCGAGTTTCGTAACCAGCTCCGCGAGCAGGAACTTGTTCCACTGCAGTGAGCCGATCTGCTGGCCGAAGGCCTTGCGGTCCTTGGCGTACTGCAGCGTCTCTTCCAGGATGGGGCGGACGTGTCCGAGGTTGGCCACCGAACAACTGATGCGTTCCTGGGGGAGCAGCTGCATCATGTGGATGAAGCCGCCGTCGAATTCGCCGATCATGTTCGAGCTCGGAACGCGTACGTTCTCGAAGAACAGCTCGGCCGTGTCGGATTCGGGCTGGCCGACCTTGTCCAGCTTGCGGCCACGGGAGAATCCTTCGGTGCCGTTCTCGACGGCGAAGAGCGTGATGCCCTTGGCCTTTTTCTCCGGCGTCGTGCGAGTGGCGACGATGACGAGGTCGGCGGAGTTGCCGTTGGTGATGAAGGTTTTGGAGCCGTTGATGATGAAGTCGTCGCCGTCCTTGACTGCGGTGGTCTTCAGGGCAGCCAGGTCCGAGCCGCCGGATGGCTCGGTCATTGCGATCGCGGTGAGGATCTCGCCGCTGCAGAACCCGGGCAGCCAGCGCTTCTTCTGCTCCTCGGTGGTGAGCTTGACGAGGTAGGGCGCGACGATATCGACGTGAATACCGAAGCACGACGCCACCGCGGCACTCGAGCGGGCGAGTTCCTCGGCGAGGACGGCGTTGAACCGGTAGTCCTCGGCTCCGCTGCCGCCGTATTCCTCCGGAACTTCGAGCCCGAGGAATCCGTTGCGTCCGGCTTCGAGCCAGATGTCGCGGTCGATGTATCGCTGTTCGACGAGCTTCTCTTCCACCGGCGCTATGGTCCTGGTGACGAACTCGCGTACCGATGCGCGGAAGTCGTCGTGGTCGGACTCGAACAGGCTGCGCTTCACTTACTTGTTCCTCTCGGTAACGGCTAGTTGAGCGAACAATACTCGGTGGTAACAACGTCTCGGAACACGTGTGGCACTATGCGAACCATGGCTGACGCACCCACCTCGCTCGTTCGATCCACCACCGATGCCGGCGCAGAGATCGCCGTGCTCACCTTCGATCACGGTCCGCTCAACCTTTTCGATCAGGCCATGTTCGATGCGGTGGCCGCGAACGTCGCCGATCTGGTCGCGAATCCGCCGCGAGCGGTGCTGCTGCGGTCCGAGGGCAAGGTCAACTCGGCAGGCGTCGACGTCCACGTCTTCGAGGGCTTGACCGCAGCCCAGGGTGCCGATCTGTGGCGAGGCCTGTTCGCCGACATCGCGCATCCACTCGAGGCGCTGCCGTGCCCGGTGATCTACGCCGCGCACGGGCTGACGCTCACCGCGGCGTTCGAGATCTCCCTGGCCTGCGACATCATCCTCGCCGGGCCGAAGGCGAAGTTCGGTCTGGTGGAGACGGTCGTCGGGCTGACGCCGTCGATGGGTGGACCCCAGCGTTTGGCCGAGCGGGCCGGTTCGGGTCGGGCCCGTGAGCTCGTCATGACCGGAGATCTCTACGACGCCCAGACGCTGAAGGAGTGGGGTGTGGTCAATCAGATCCACGACGACGTCGACGCCGCGGCGCTCGCGCTGACGCACCGACTGGCCGACGGCCCCACCGTCGCGCATGCGGCGACGAAACAGATTGTGGCAGCGTGGCGTTCGGGCGGCGTGGCGCACGCGGACGAGATCACGTCGGAGGTGTCGGGTGCGTTGTTCGAGACCGACGATCTGCGCGGTGCGGTGAAGAGCTTCCTCGAGGTCGGCCCGGGTAAGGCGACGTACACCGGCAAGTAACATCGTATGAGTGAGTAAAGACCAACTGGCCGAACTGCACCTGCACATCGAAGGGTCGCTCGAGCCTCCGCTGATCTTCGCTCTTGCCGAGCGCAACTCGATCACGTTGCCGTACAAGGATATCGACGAACTGCAGGCGAAGTACGAGTTCACCGACCTGCAGTCGTTCCTCGACCTCTACTACGCGAACATGGCTGTGTTGCGCACGGCCGAGGATTTTGGAGATCTGGCGCGCGCGTACTTCCGCCGCACCGCGGAGGCCGGCGTGACGCACGCGGAGATCTTCTTCGATCCACAGGCGCACACCGAGCGTGGGGTACCCCTCGAGGCCGTCGTCGAGGGATTGGCCGACGCCTGTGCGTCGAGTGAGCAAGAGTTCGGGGTCACCAGTGGGTTGATCGCGTCGATCCTGCGAGACAAGCCGGTGTTGCACGCGAACCAATTGCTCGACGACCTGCTGGCGATGAAGGCGCCGATCATCGGCCTCGGCCTCGATTCCGCCGAGGTCGGCTACCCGCCGTCACTGTTCGTGGATGTGTTCGCCAAGGCCCGCGCCGAGGGTTTGCACGTGGTGGCCCACGCAGGTGAGGAGGGCCCGCCGGACTACATCTGGCAGGCGTTGGATTTGCTGAAGGTCGAGCGGATCGACCACGGGGTGCGCTGCTTGGAAGACGAGGCACTGGTGAAACGGCTTGTGGACGAGCAGATTCCGCTCACCGTGTGCCCGTTGTCCAACGTGCGGCTCAAGGTGATCGACGACGTCACTCAGTTGCCGCTACGGCAGATGCTCGAGCGAGGTTTGTCGGTGTCGATCAATTCCGATGATCCAGCCTACTTCGGCGGGTACGTCGACGACAATTTTGCCGCCCTCGAAACCGGCATGGGTCTCACCGCGACCGAGCGAAAGCAATTGGCCGAGAACTCGATTCGCGCCAGCTTCCCAACTGGCAGGAGTGGAGCCAGCAGGAACGACCCAATCAACTAGATCAGTTCGCCGTCACCGAGATCCTCGGGTAGCCGGTCGCTCCGTCGGGGACGGTGTCTGCAGTCTTGTTGGTCTGCAGCTCCCCGGTGGAGTTGGTAGCCCGGGCGCGGATCGCGTGTTGGCCGGCCGGTAGATCGAGCTCGATCACCCATTGCCGCCACGTGTCCTCCGAGTACTCCTCCGACAGGGTTGCCGGCATCCAATTGCCCTCGTCCACTTGTACTTCCACAGCCTCGATGCCGGTGTGCTGATCCCAGGCGACGCCGGCGAACACGGTCTTTCCAGCGGGTACGGAGCTGCCCGACTGCGGAGTGTCTATCCGTGAAGCGGTCTTGATCGGCCCGAGCGCACCCCAGCCCCGGTCGGTCCAGTACGCGGTGACGCGGTCGAATCGGGTGATCTCGATGTCGGTGACCCACTTGGTCGCCGAGACGTATCCGTACAGTCCGGGCACGACGAGCCGCGCCGGGTACCCGTGCTCGACGGGGAGCGGCGCGCCGTTCATCCCGACGGCCAGTAGCGCGTCCCGGCCGTCGAGCAGTACTTCGAGGGGAGTGCCCGCGGTGAAGGCGTCGCTGCTCGACGACAGGGCCATGTCGGCGTCGGGGGAGATGCCCGCTTCTTCGAGAATGTCCTTGAGCGGGTAGCCGATCCACGTCGCGTTGCCCACCAGGTCGCCGCCGACGATGTTGGACACGCAGGTCAGGGTGACCGTCTTCTCCACTGCCTGGCGCTCGGCGAGGTCGGCGAACGTCAGCTCGATCTCGCGGTCCACCATGCCGTGAATGCGCAACGACCACGTATCCGACGCGACGCGCGGCACGACGAGCGCGGTGTCGATGCGGTAGAACTCCTCGTTCGGGGTGATGTACGACGCGAGGCCGTCGATCTTCAGGTCCGCGCCGTCCGGAATGGGGGCTTGCGGCGTCGGGGTCGGCAGCATGAAGCCGAGTCGGTCGGCGGTGACGGCGCGAGCAGAGGTCAGCATCCGTCCGGCGGTTCCGGCGACGACGCCTAATACCGCGGCACCGGCGGCGAGGGTCAGGAAGCTGCGTCGGTTCATTCCTTCGCTGGCTGGAGTGGCGGCACCGATCAGGGCGTGCAGCACGACTATGCCGACGATGACGCCGCCGATGGTCGGAACTGCGGACAAGGCTGTGGCGTCGGGTCGCGTCACTGCGGCGAGTACACCGATCACGCCCAGCGCGGCGAACACCACTGCTCCGATCGGCTTGCGGGCGATGCCTGCTGCGGCCGCGATCGCACCGATGACGACGGCCATGCCGACGAACAGGGCGAGTTTGTCGGAGGTGCCGAACGTGTCGATGGCCCATTCACGCACCGGGGCCGGGCTGTTGTCGACGGCCGAGGACCCGACGGCGGTCAGCGGCGACGAGTTCGGGCCGATCGGGACGGCGATCAATTCACCGACGCCGAGGACCACTCCGGCGGCGATGATGCCGGACAGCGCGCGTTTTCCTGTACTCACTCGCTCCAATGTAAGCGATTCGGTCGTGCGCGGTATTTCGTAGCCTGCTACGAGCTACCGCTCACGACAGCAGGTGGTCGAGGTAGTCGCTGTCGAACAATCGTGTCGGGTCCATCGAATCGCGAATACGTAGGAAGTCGTCGAAGTGCTCATAGGTCTCGCGCAGCTCGGCGCTGCCGAGGGAGTGCAGCTTGCCCCAGTGCGGCCTGCCGCCGACGCTGCGGCAGATGGCTTCGACCGCGTCGAAGTACTCGCGGTGATCGCGTCGGTGGTACTGGTGCACAGCGATGTACGCGGTCGGGCGTCCGTAGGCGGTGGAGAGCCAGATGTCGTCGCCCGCGGCGAAACGCACTTCGACGGGGAACGCGACGGAGATCATGGATCGCTCGAGCCAGCGATCCACCTCCCGCAGCACCCACGCGATCTCGGAAACGGGCACCGCGTACTCCATCTCGACGAACTTGACCGTCCGCGACGACGCGAACACCCGGTACGAGCGGTCGGTGTACTCGCGAGCCGACAACGCCCGGGCCGAGACCGCGTTCAGCCGGGGAATCAAGGCCGGCATTCGCGTCACCGCACGGTTGAGGCCTTCGAAGACCGTGTTGGACAGCAGTTCGTCGTCGAGGTACGAGCGCACCTTTCCCAAGGGCTTCAGTACCGAGTCACCAAGCAGGCGGGTGTTGCGTTTGGTGAGCACCCGATCGGTGTGCGGAAACCAGTAGAACTCGAAGTGGTCGACGCCTGCGACGGTCGACTCGAGACCTCGCAAGGTCGCCGTCAGCGTCGACGGCATCTCGACAGCCTGCAGTGCGAACGCTGCAACGCAGTTCAATGTCACCCGGGTGATGACGCCGAGCGCGCCCAGGCCGACGCGTGCGGCGTCGAACAGCTCTGTGTTCTCGTTTCCAGAGCACCGCAGCAACTGCCCGTCCGCGGTCATCAGTTCCAGGGCAGACACCTGAGTGGCGATGCCACCGAAGCGGACTCCCGTTCCGTGGGTGCCGGTGGAGATGGCTCCGGCGACGGACTGCTCGTCGATGTCGCCCAGATTGGTCATGGCCAGGCCGAGGTCCCACAGCCGTGCGGTCAGCTCGCGGAGTCGAGTGCCGGCCAGCACCGTCACCTGGGCAGATCCATCGTGGTTGCGTTCGACGGACTCGATCCCGCGCAGCGTATCCAGGACGATCTGGACGCCATCGGTAACGGCTATCGGAGTGAACGAGTGTCCTGCCCCGACACACCGAACCGGCAGCGACCGTGCCGCGGCATCCCACAGAATCGCGCTCAGCTCATCCACCGACGAGGGCTGGGCGACATGCGCCGGTAATGCATGTTGGTTGCCTGCCCAGTTTCGCCACGACCGCTCGACCATCGAATCACTATCCCGCAGCTCGCTCCCGCGGGGCAATCCACGGCACAGATGTCGACCGCGCCCTAGTATCGGGTGATGCAATCGAGGCTGCCTGCTGATGTGCGACGCGCACAACTGGTGCAGGCTGCGATCGACGTGGCCGAGCGGGTCGGCATAGAGTCCCTGACAGTGCGTGCGCTCTCGGAGTACGGAGACGTCACCAAGGGCATCGTGCAGTACCAGTTCGAGACCAAGCAGGATCTGGTGATCGCGATGGGGGAGCACCTCATCGTCGACGTCACCGAGATACTGCACGCCGCGTTGGACAGTGCCGTCGACACGCGCGAACTGCCTGGCGTTCGGGGTTTGCGCGAGCTGGTACACGGCGGACTGAGCGCGGTGTGGTTGTTGATCGAGAAGTCGCCGGATCGGCAGCTGCTCGCGTACGAGATCAAGACCTATCTACTGCGGCACCGCGCGCTGGGATCGGCCACCGCCGCCGAGATTGCCAACGGCCAGTACCGAATCCGGGATACCGAGGCGCAGTTGTTCTTCGAGAAGTGTTCCGATCACACCGGGACGCGCTGGCTCGAGCCGGTGGAGTCGATAGCCCGCTTCGCGATGGCGACCCTGGACGGTCTGGTCCTGCGGTGGCTGGTCGACGGTGACGACCTCGAGGTGCTGGCGCAGATCGACGACCTGTCGGGTCTGATCGCGGGCAAGGCCCTGGACCGCTGAGGGCTCGCCGGGACTTCTCGGCTGCGGAGTGTTTGACTGTGTGCGCCAGGCAACGACGACGAAGGAATGTGCACGTATGAGTTCGATCGCCGGTGTCGCCACCACCGACACGACACCACTGTCCCGTATCGCGGCAGCCACCGAGACACTCGAATCTCCCTTGGCTGCAGTCGATTCGGCTGCTCTCGACGCCAATGCGGCGGCGCTGCGAGCGCGAGCGAACGGGGTGCCGATCAGGATCGCCAGCAAGTCGGTGCGCTGCCGGGCCGTGCTCGAGCGGGTGCTCGCGGCCGACGGCGTGAGCGGGGTCATGGCGTACTCGCTGCGTGAGGCGGTGTGGCTGGCGCGACACGGCGTCGAGGACATCCTCCTCGGCTATCCGAGTGTCGACCGCACCGCTCTCGCCGAGGTCGTCAACGACCGGGTCCTGTCGGGTCGCATCACGTTGATGGTCGACGACGTCGCGCAGTTGGACATCGTGCGCGACGCCACCCGCAGCGATCTTCTCAAGCCGCGTATCTGCATCGACGTCGATGCCTCGTTGCGCCTCGGTCCGCTGCACATCGGGGTCAGGCGTTCTCCGCTGCGCGATCCCGAGCAGGTCGCCGCCTTCGCGCGGTCGGCGCAGTCGCGCGGGTTCCGGGTCGTGGGCCTGATGTTCTACGAGGCGCAGATCGCCGGAGTGCCCGATTTCAACGCCGCGGTGGAATGGATGAAATCGCTGTCTGCCCGTGAGATCTCCACGCGCAGAACGGCTGTGGTCGAGGCAGTGACCGAGGCGGTGGGCTGCATCGAGATCGTCAACAGTGGGGGCACCGGGTCGATCGAGTTCTCGGCCGCTGATCCGGTCGTCACGGAAGTCACCGCCGGCTCGGGTCTGTTCGCGCCCACGCTGTTCGATCGCTACCGCTCGTTCTCGGCCGAGCCGTCGCTGTTCTTCGCGTTGCCTGCAGTCCGCAAGCCCACCCCGCAGATCGCAACGTTGTTCGGAGGGGGCTACATCGCGTCGGGTCCGGCGTCCGGGTCGAGGTCCCCGCGGCCGGTCGCCTGGTCGAGAAGAGCCGCGGGAGTGGTGACGTCCGGGTTGAAGCTGTTGCGCAACGAGGGTGCCGGTGAGGTACAGACTCCGGTGAGCGGGGCCGACGAGGTGCGCATCGGCGATCGCGTCTGGTTCCGACACGCCAAGGCGGGCGAGCTCTGCGAGCGATTCGACACCCTGCATCTGGTGCACGCCGACGGCTCGGTCGAGGCCGTTCCCACCTACCGCGGCGAGGGCATGGCGTTCGGCTGAATTCCGTTCTCGCACAACGCCATGAAGGTGCCCAGTGTGACCAGCCCGGCGGGTGTCGAGGGCAGGTACCGAGTCAGTGCCCGCGATCGGATGAGGATGGCGGCCCACTGACCGCGCGAGACGGCGACGTTGAGTCGGTTGCGCGAGAGCAGAAACCCCCTGCCGCGGGGAACGTCCTCGATGGCCGATGCCGCCATGGAGATCAGCACCACCGGTGCCTGCCGACCCTGGAATTTGTCGACGGTCCCCGCCGAGACGTCGCCGAGCCCGGCGGCTGCGAGCCGCTCGAGGATGACGGCGACCTGAGCGTTGTAGGCCGCAACGACCAGGAAGTCGGACTGCTCCAACGGCCGCGCGCCGTCGAACGACTCGGGGTTGGTCCACGATCGGCCCAGGAGTTCCTGCACGCGCGCGACGACCTCGTCGGCTTCCTCCGTCGAGTCGGTCGAGTTCCCGTGATGGTCCAGATAGACGACGTGCAGGCCGGGATCCAGCCCTGACAGCGAACGCGCTTGCGTCACAGCGCTGTTGGATTGCAGTCTGCCCTCGTAGGACAGCGCCGAGACCGGCGTGCACAGATCCGGATGCATCCGCCATGTCGTAGCCAGGAAGTATCCGCGGTCGGTGGGGAGCGTCGGGTGGCCGTCGGTGATCCAGCCCAGTGCCGATTCGTCGACGGGTTCGGGGTGGGTGCCCTGGCTGACCTGCGGCAGCTGGGCCGGGTCGCCGAGCAGCAACAGGTTGCGTGCGGACACCGAGACGGCGATGGTGTTCGCCAGCGAGAACTGCCCGGCCTCGTCGACAACGAGCAGATCCAGGGCACCGCGCGGGATGCGGCCGGGGTTGGAGAAGTCCCACGCGGTGCCGCCGATGACGCAGCCCTCCTCGGCGTCGGTGACGAAACGGGCGTAGTCCGCGGGCTCCACGATCGTGTGGGAGGTTGGGGCCTTCTTGCCCACCCGGGCGGGGCTCACGCCGGCCGCCACGATGGTGTCGAGGAGATTGTTGACCACGTGATGAGACTGGCCCACCACGCCGATGCGCCAATGATGGACCTCGATCAGTTCGGCGATCACCCGCGCAGCGGTGTAGGTCTTCCCGGTCCCCGGCGGTCCCTGAACGGCCACATAGGAGTTGCTCAGATCGAGCAGGGCTGCGGTGACGGCGGTTGCATAGTCGTGGCCTCGCACGGCGGGAAGTCCTGTGCCCGAGCGGGTTCGGGGTGCGGAGCGCGTCAGCAGGTCGGCGACGGCCGTTCGCGGCAGGTGAGGTAGCGCGGCGCAGACCTCGGTGGCAACTGCGACGATCGCCTCCTCGAGGTACTTCGTCGCGGGCGGTGGTTCCGGCGCCGTCGCGATGGGGAAATCGAGGTATTCGTCCACACCTTTGCGGAGGTTCTCCTGCACCACCACCATGTCGAGGGTGCCCTCGTATCCCGCCGCCACGATCTCGACCGACGTGGTCGCTCGGTGGGTGGGCTGCTGTTTCGGCAGCCCGTCCGGACCCGGTTCGCCGTAGAGCAGCTTGACTTTCGAGCCCGAGAGCACGCCGTTGCTCAGGTGTCCCACGAGCTTGAGCTGTCGGCGTAGAACTCGCTGGGTGGGAGCGGTTTTCATCCAGTCGTGCACCAGTTCGGCTCGTTCGACTTTAAGCACGTCCGCCGCATCGGGCCACTCGTCCAGCGGATGCGTCAGTCGATCGAAGTGCGCCCACCAGAACGGCTTTCGTTCGCGTCGGTGATAGCCGATCGAACCCGAGAACAGGGCGACCGCCTGCTGTGTCGGGGTGCGGTCCCAGGGCAGTCCGGCGTACTCGGCGAGTTCGAGCTCGAGCGGACTCGCGGTGTCGGAGGAGCTCTTGTCGAGGTCGAGCTCGGGGTTCACTCGCGGCGTCACACCAGCGGCCGATGCTCGTGCCAGCAACCAATCACGCAGTCGCAGAGTCGATTCGCAGTCGGTGCGGTTGTACTCGGCAATGTCCGCCAGGAGCGCGGCGGCCTCGACGTCTCGGCCCTGATCGCGCAGATCGCACCAGTTCGCGTATTCGACGATCGACGCGGCGGCGTCGGTGACGTCCCCGTCGCGGGCGGCCGGCATGTACAGCGGTTCGAGCTTCTTGATGCTGTAGGACCGAGCCCCGATGCGTACGGCGGATCGCACGACGGGATGCAGGTCCACCAACACGTTGTCGCGCAACAGATTGTCGACGGCGTCCTCGCCCACTCCGTACCGCCCGGCCAGTCGCAGCAGCGCGGTCTTCTCGTACGGCGCGTAGTGGTAGACGTGCATGTTCGGGTACGCGGCGCGGCGGGCGGAGACGTAGTCGAGAAAGTCGATCAGGGCACGTCGTTCCTGCGCGCGATCGTGCGCCCAGAACGGCAGGAAGTCGCCGTCCGCGGTGTAGACACCGAACAGGTACTCGAGTCCCCATTCCGTGCTTCCGGCCTCGGCCCACAACGGGTCGCCCTCGAAGTCGAAGAAGATGTCGCCCTCGTCGGGCTCGGGGATCACCCCGAGAGCGTCGGCGTCGAAGATCTCGAATTCGGCTGCGCCACTCTGTTCCTGGCGAACCTGGAGTGCGGCTTGCGCCCGCAGGTTCGTCATCGTGCGAGATGACATGCCGTCGACGAGGACTGTCGATGTCGCGAGTTCGTCGATCGTGGAAACGCCGGCGTCGAGTAGCTTCTCCCGGGTGCTCGCACGCATGCCGGCAACGAGAACCAGGTCTCGGTGCTGCTCCACCTCGACCGTGCAGGCCTCGCACTGTCCGCAACCGGAGTATCGCGAATCGAACCAATCGACGACGGTGCCCTCCGCCTGGTGCTCGTCGAGAATGTGCTGCAGATGTGCGCGCGACTGCCGATAGACCGGAAGAAGCTCGGCGAGCGAGTGCGCGGAGTCGCTGCCGTCGCCGAGCATCAGATGAACCTGGTCGGCCGGTGTCACCCCGCCGGCTTTCAGAGCGTCGGCGTACGCCGCCAACTGCAGCAGGGCCGGCACCTTCGCGTGCCTCGAGAGCTTGGTGTCGTACACGCCGTAGCCCTTGCCTTCCGCCACCAGAAAGTCGCAGAAGCCCAGGAACCGGCCGTCGAAGAAGGTTGCCTGGTACACCACCGGAGTGCGCGCGGTCAGCGCGGTAAAAGTTGCCCAGGCTGCGTCCGCCAGTTCCTGAGCGGTGCGTCCCGGTCGATCCATGGTCAGAACGCCGCCGGGGTAGCGCTGCTCGAAGGCCTGAAGTTGGCGACGTTCGTGCTCGAATCCGAGGGCGGAGGTGCGGTCGAGCATGGGGTCCGGTTCGGCAGCAGCGCGCGGGACCAGTCCGGTCAATCCGTCGAGTCGGCGGAGCAGCGCGAATTCGCAGGCCGCCGCCGCTGCGAGGTCGCTGGCGCTGTAGACGACCCTGTCGCCGAGGAGGAACACAAGTGCCCACCCTAGCCATCGACGACAGCGGCACCGGTCACGTTGCGCGCGGATGCCGACGGGAGGAGGCAAAATGATCGAATGCCATTTTTCGACGGAGCCACCGGCGCGGTCCACTACCGAAACTGGACCGTTCCCGACGCACGTTTCGGTCTCGTGTTTCTGCACGGTCTCGGCCAGAACAGCGGTCACTATCACCGATTCGCCCGGGTTCTGAACGGACGCGGAGTGGACGTGTGGGCGGTCGATCATGTCGGTCACGGTTTGACGGAAGGGGAGTTGACCGACGCGGCTCAGATCCCGGGCCTCGCGCAGAATGCGCTGCAGCTGCTCGACATCGCCGAGGCCGAGCACCCCGAATTGTCGTTCGCGCTGATGGGTCACTCACTCGGTGCGGCGACGGCCATCGCAGCACTCGGTGCCCATCCGCAGGCCGTGCAGTGCGCCGTGCTGTGCGGCACCCCCAAGTCCGTGACCGGTGCGTCCGACGACCTCTCCGACAACGTGATTCCGATCCTCGCCGTGCACGGTGTCGACGACCGCTTGGCACCCATCGACGCGGTGCGCGAGTGGATCGGCAGTGTGCCCGACGCGTCCCTGCGCGAGTTCGACGACGGTGGCCACGACCTGCTGCACGAGAAGATCCACCTTCAGGTGACGACGGCGGTCGCGGAGTTCCTCGACGATCACATGTCCTGATTTGTGAACCGAGCCTGATTCGCGAATCGAGAAAGGGCCCGGCGTGATGTACACGCCGGGCCCTTTGTCGTCGAACGATCTACGAGTAGATCGCCTCGATGTCGCTGCCACGCTCGGCGTGGATGATGTTGCGCTTGAGCTTCATCGTCGGGGTCAGCTCGCCGGTCTCGACGGTGAAGTCGTTCTCGAGGATCGTGTACTTCTTGATCTGCTCGGGGTTCGAGACCTTCTTGTTGGCCTCGGCGACGGCCTTGTCGATCTCGGCGACGAGGTCGGCGTTCTTCGACAGCTCCGAGAACGGGATGTCCTTGGAGAGGTTGTGGCGTTCGAGCCAGCCCGGCATCGCCTCGGGATCGAGGGTGATCAGGGCACCGATGAACGGCTTGGCATCGCCGACGACGAGGCACTGGCTGATGATCGCGTTGGCGCGCAGGGCGTCCTCGAGTACCGCGGGGGCGACGTTCTTGCCGCCCGCAGTGACGATGATTTCCTTCTTGCGGCCGGTGATCGAGACGTAGCCTTCCTGGTCGATGGCACCGAGGTCGCCGGTGTGGAACCAGCCGTCGACGATGGCTTCGGCGGTGGCCTTCTCGTTGTGCCAGTATCCGCTGAACACAACCGGTCCCTTGAGCAGCAGTTCGCCGTCCTCGGCGACCTTGACCGAGTGGCCGTCGATGGGCTTGCCGACGGTACCGACGCGCTGTTCCTTGGTGGTGTTGACGGTGACGGCCGCGCTGGTCTCGGTCAGTCCGTAGCCCTCGTAGACCGGGACGCCTGCGCCGCGGAAGAAGTGGCCCAGACGCGCGCCGAGCGGTCCGCCGCCGGACACTGCGCGAGTGCAGTTGCCGCCGAGAGCAGCGCGCAGCTTGGAGTAGACGAGCTTGTCGAACACCGTGTGCTTGAGCTTGAGGGCCAGGCCGGCTCCGCCCTTCTCCTGGGCCTCGCTCCACTCGATGGCCGTCGCGGCGGCCTTGTCGAAGATGCTGCCCTTGCCGCCGTCGTGCGCCTTCTGCTTGGCCGAGTTGTAGACCTTTTCGAACACGCGCGGCACCGAGAGGATGAAGTCGGGCTTGAAGACGGCGAACTGGTCCACCAGCGTCGTCACGTCGGAAGTGTGTCCGACGGTGACCTTGGACTCGAAGGAGCCGAAGGACACGGCGCGGGCGAACACGTGCGCCATCGGGAGGAACATCAACGTGCGATTGCCCTCCTTCATCGAGTCGTGCAGCGCGATCTGGGTGGCCTGCACTTCGGCGTAGAAGTTCGCGTGGGTCAACTGCACGCCCTTGGGGCGTCCGGTGGTGCCCGAGGTGTAGATGAGGGTGGCGGGCGAGGCCGCGGTCACCTGGTGTCGGCGGGCATGGACGTCCTCGTCGCTGACGCTCGCACCACGGGTGGTCAGCTCGTCGATGGCCCCGGCGTCGATCTGCAGCACCTCGCGCAGATCCTGGGCACCCTCGGTGACCTCCTTGAGGTTCGAGGCATGTGCCGCAGTTTCGACGACGAGCATCTTCGTCGCCGAGTCCTCGAGAATCCACTGGGCCTGATCGGCCGAGGAGGTCTCGTAGATCGCGACGGTGCAGCCGCCTGCGGTCCAGATGGCGTAGTCGAAGACGACCCACTCGTACCGCGTCGCGCTGAGGATGGCGACCCGGTCACCGAGTTCGATGCCCGATGCGATCAGGCCCTTGGCGACGGCGGTGACCTCCTGGGCGAACTGGCCCGCCGTCACGTCGGTCCAGGTGCCGTTCACGAGTCGCTGGAACGGTACGAGATTCGGCGATTCCTTCTCGTACCGGAAGACGGTTTCGGCCATGGATGCGTCGTCAGGAATGGTGAACGACGC
Source organism: Rhodococcus sp. NPDC078407 (assembly GCF_044542515.1). Lineage (NCBI taxonomy): Bacteria > Bacillati > Actinomycetota > Actinomycetes > Mycobacteriales > Nocardiaceae > Rhodococcus > Rhodococcus sp. NPDC078407. The sequence goes on from NZ_JBITUQ010000024.1 coordinate 57,638, forward strand.
CGGCACAGAATATTCGCGCACTGCTGGACCCCTTACGGAAAAATAGCGTGGTAGTTGTGCATTTCATCACACCCCAGTCCGTAACGCACCACCGAGGGTGTCCGGTTTGTGAATTTCTGGGCCGACTCAGGGCGAGTTGAGTGTGACTCGGAGTACAACCTAACCTCATCCGGACCGTCGTCGCCGCCAGGTGGTGTCTGTGAGCCGTCTCGCACGAGAGGTCCTGTGGTCGCCGGTTTCGTCACCTGATCAGCGCAGAAGGGGTCGCCGGGGCCCGGCAGGTACTAAACTCGGCGACATATGAGCACTTCAGAATCTGATCAGGATGCCGCCGTGACGTCTGACGAGACGAGTTCGCCCCCTCCCGTCCCAGAGGGTGACGACATCACCTTCGCCGACCTCGGAATCGACGAGCGGGTCCTGAAGGCCCTGCGCGACGTCGGGTACGAGAGCCCGTCGCCCATTCAGGCCGCCACCATCCCGCCGTTGATGTCCGGCAACGACGTCGTGGGCCTCGCGCAGACCGGCACCGGCAAGACCGCCGCGTTCGCCGTGCCGATCCTGTCCCGACTCGACGTCTCACGCCGGGTACCGCAGGCGCTGGTGCTGGCGCCGACCCGCGAGCTCGCGCTGCAGGTCGCCGAGGCGTTCGGCAAGTACGCCACGCACATTCCGGGTCTGCACATCCTGCCCATCTACGGCGGCCAGGCCTACGGCATTCAGCTGTCCGGTCTGCGCAAGGGTGCCCAGATCATCGTCGGCACCCCCGGCCGCGTCATCGATCACCTCGAGAAGGGCACTCTCGACCTGTCCGGCCTCGAGTACCTCGTGCTCGACGAGGCCGACGAGATGCTCAAGATGGGCTTCCAGGAGGACGTCGAGCGCATCCTCTCCGATACTCCGGAGTACAAGCAGGTCGCGTTGTTCTCGGCCACGATGCCGGCCGCGATCCGCAAGATCTCCAAGCAGTACCTGCACGACCCGGTGGAGATCACCGTCAAGACCAAGACGTCGACGGCACCGAACATCACGCAGCGCTACGTCCAGGTGGCACATCAGCGCAAGCTCGAAGCGCTCACTCGAGTCTTCGAGGTCGAAGAGTTCGAGGCCATGATCATGTTCGTGCGCACCAAGCAGGCCACCGAAGAGCTCGCCGAGAAGCTGCGCGCACGGGGCTTCTCCGCCGCCGCGATCAACGGCGACATCGTGCAGGCCCAGCGTGAGCGCACCATCGGCCAGCTCAAGAACGGCCAGATCGACATTCTGGTGGCCACCGATGTGGCGGCTCGTGGTCTCGACGTCGACCGGATCTCGCACGTCATCAATTACGACATCCCGCACGACACCGAGTCCTACGTGCACCGCATCGGCCGCACCGGCCGCGCGGGTCGCGCCGGGCAGGCTCTGCTGTTCGTCGCGCCCCGGGAGCGTCACCTGCTCAAGGCCATCGAGCGTGCGACGCGCCAGCCCATCACGGAAATGCAGCTCCCCAGCGTCGACGACGTCAATGCGCAGCGCGTGACGAAGTTCAAGAACTCGATCACCGAGAGTCTCGGTAACGAGAATCTGGCACTGTTCCGCCGCCTCATCGAGGACTACGAGCGCGAGCACGACGTGCCCTTGGTCGACATCGCTGCAGCGCTGGCCATCCAGTCCCGCGACGGCGAAGCGTTCCTGTTGAAGCCGGAGCCGCCTGCCCCGCCGCGGGCACCCCGCGAGCCTCGGGAGCCGCGCCCACCGCGGACGTTCGACGAGGATGCGGCCAGCTCGCACCATCGCAAGACCGGCCAGGAGATGGCGACGTACCGCATCAGCGTCGGCAAGCGGCATCACGTTGCTCCGGGGGCCATCGTCGGTGCCATCGCCAACGAGGGCGGTCTGCGTCGAAGCGACTTCGGGCACATCAGCATTCGCCCCGACCATTCGCTGGTCGAGTTGCCGGCCGATCTCGCCGACGAGACGGTCGAGGCGTTGCGCCGTACTCGTATCAGTGGCGTGCTCATCCAGCTGCAGCCCGATTCCGGTCCTCCCGGACGCAGTGGCGGTCCGCGCGGCGGCGGAAAGTTCAAGGGAAGGCGTTAGCGCGCACGTGCATACAAGTTCGTAGTGGACTACGAGTTTCTATGCACGACCCCGGCGTTTGACGGCAAAAGCCCCGGGTATGTGACCGAGCATGAGCCACGTCACACTCCGGGTCAACGGGGCCGATCGCGAGATCGACTGCGACATCCGAACCACTCTGCTGGACGCACTCCGCGAAAACCTCGATCTGGTCGGGGCCAAGAAGGGGTGCGATCACGGGCAGTGCGGTGCCTGCACCGTTCTGGTCGACGGCCGCCGTATCAACAGTTGCCTCTCATTCGCCGTTGCGCAGAGCGGACGTGAAATCACCACGGTGGAGGGACTGGCCGACGGCGACACGTTGCATCCCGTGCAGCAGGCCTTCGTCGATCGGGACGCATTTCAGTGCGGGTACTGCACATCGGGGCAGATCTGCTCCGCCGTCGCAGTGATCGAGGAGGCGAAGCAGGGCTGGCCGAGCGCGGTCACCGAGGACCTCGAGGCCACCGATGTCGAACTCGATTCCGGCGAAGTGCGAGAGCGTATGAGCGGCAATCTGTGTCGCTGTGGTGCCTATGCCAACATCGTTCCCGCAGTGCAGGACGCGTCATGAGGACATTCGAGTATCGCACCGCCACTGCGATCGACGACGCCCTCGAACGCCTCGCGGGGGACGAGAATGCGATGCTGCTCGGCGGCGGCACCAATCTGGTCGACTTGATGAAGCTGGGCGTGGCCGCTCCGTCCGAGCTGATCGATGTGACGCGATTGCCGCTGCACGACATCGATGTCGCCGACGACGGTTCGCTGCGGATCGGCTCCGGGGTGTCCAACAGCGACCTTGCGGTGCATCCGATTGTCCGCCAGCGATATCCGGTGCTCTCGCGGGCGGTGTTGTCCGGGGCCTCCGGCCAACTGCGCAACATGGCGACCACCGGCGGCAACCTGTTCCAGCGCGCCCGATGTGTGTACTTCATGGACGCGTCCAAGCCGTGCAACAAGCGCGAACCCGGTTCGGGCTGCCCGGCGCGCACCGGAGAACATCGCAACCTGGCCATCCTCGGCGCGTCGGACGCCTGCGTGGCGACGCATCCCTCGGACATGGCCGTCGCGCTGTCTGCTCTGGACGCGCGCATCGTCGTCCGCGGTGTCGATGGTGAGCGGACACTCGAACTGGACGAGTTCTATCGGCTGCCCGGCGACGATCCGACGCGGGACAACACGATCGCCCGGGACGAGATTGTCACGGCTATCGAGATTCCGAAGCCGGCCGACGGCACTGTGTCGACCTACCGGAAAGTTCGGGACAGGCAGTCGTACGCCTTCGCGGTGGCGTCCGTCGGTGCCGTGCTCGACGTCGAGGACGGAGTTGTCCGCGGGGTGTCGATCGCGTTGGGTGGCGTCGCGCACCGACCGTGGCGGGCCCGCACCGCAGAGCACGCACTACTCGGAACCGCCCCCGCCGAGGCGTCGTTCCGGGCTGCGATCACTCAGGAGCTGCACGCCGCAGAGCCATTGCGAGACAACGCGTTCAAAGTCCCACTGGTCACGAATCTGGTGACGCGCACGCTGACGGAATTGGCAGCGCAGGGTACCCACGACGAACTGGGGGATCGTTCATGACCGCATCGATCGGGCAATCGATTCAGCGTACGGAGTCCGTCGACAAGGTCACCGGCCGAGCCCGCTACGCCGTGGAGCAGCCGCCGGTCACCGGGCAGTTGTACGCCTGGCACGTGCCCGCGACGGTTCCCGTCGGGATTGTCGAACACGTCCAACTCGACAACGGGGCTTCCAGCGATCCATCGGTGCACGCGGTTCTGTGGCACGGCAATGCCGAAAAGCTGGGTGACGTCGAAGACGCCGAACTGCATGTCCTGCAGTCGGATTCCGTCGCCTATCGAGGCCAGGTCGTGGCCGTCGTGGTCGCGGATACGCTGCAGGCTGCGCGAGACGCCGCGGGCCGCATACACGTGCGGTATCGAGATGTGCGCGAGCCGGACAACACGTTGACCGCTCACCACGATTCGCTGTACGCACCGGAGACCGTCAACGCCGGTTTCCCCACCGACGTCACCGTCGGAGATGTCGACGCGGCGCTGAAGACGGCCGATCACGTTGTCGATCAGTGGTATTCGACCGCCCCGATGCACAACAGTCCGATGGAGCCCCACGCAACCACGGCGCAGTGGTCCGACGGTGTATTGACGGTCTGGGACTCGACGCAGGCACCGTCGGGTGTGCAGGCAGATCTCGCCTCGGCGTTCGGTCTGGAGACCGAGAACGTGCGAGTCGTGGCCGAGAACGTGGGCGGCGGCTTCGGATCCAAGGGTAGTACTCGGTCCAACGCGGTGCTCGCTGCCATGGCTGCGCGGCGCACCGGGCGGACGGTGAAATTGGCCTTGCCCAGACAGGCGTTGTTCGATGTTGTCGGATACCGGACGCCGACGATCAATCATGTTCGGTTGGGCTGCGATTCGGAGGGGACGCTGCAGGCCATCGCCCATGACTCCTTTCAGCAGACCAGCACGATCTTCGAGTTCTGCGAGCAGACCTCGGAGTCGACTCGGCACATCTACGCCTCGCCCAACATCACTACTACTCACCGGCTCGCTGCCCTGGACGTCGGCACCCCACGGTGGATGCGAGCTCCGGGCGAAGCGCCCGGCATCTTCGTCCTCGAGACGGCAATGGACGAATTGGCCGCCGCCACCGGAATCGACCCGATCGAGCTTCGCATCCGCAACGAGCCCGACGTCGATCCCGCAAGCGGAAACCCGTTCAGTTCACGCAGTCTCGTGGAGTGCCTGCGAACAGGTGCCGAGCAGTTCGGCTGGGATCGGCGTGATGCGGTACCGGGTCAGCGCCGGGAAGGAAACACGTTGGTGGGAATGGGCGTCGCCACGGCCAGCTATCCGGTACTGATCTCGCCGAGTTCGGCGTCCGCGCGGGTTCTCGACGATGGCACGATCACGGTGTCCGTCGCGGCGTCCGACATCGGAACCGGCGCGCGCACGGTGCTGCGGCAGATTGCCGCCGATGCGCTCGAAGTCGACGCGGGTGCCGTCGTACTCGAACTGGGGGACAGCGCATTGCCGACCGCCCCCGGTGCCGGTGGCTCCTCGGGCACTTCGTCCTGGGGCTGGGCTGTCACCAAAGCGTGCCGCGCATTGCGAGACCAGGGTGGGTACCGGCCTGGAAACAGGGCGGAAACCGATACGACCGAGGACGTCGACAACCAGAAGGAACTGGCGCGCATGGCCTTCGGTGCCCAGTTCGCCGAGGTGGGGGTCGACATCGACACCGGCGAGGTCCGGGTACGCAGAATGCTGGGTGTGTTCGGTATCGGCGCGGTGATGAATCCACGGCTGGCCAGATCTCAGCTCATCGGCGGTATGACCTTCGGGCTCGGCATGGCGTTGATGGAGAACGGCATCACCGATCACGAGTTCGGCGGTTTCGCCAACCATGACCTGGCCGAGTATCATATTCCGGCGTGCGCCGACGTCACCGACATCGAGGCCGTATGGATCGAGGAGGTCGACACAGAGCTTGCTCCCATGGGCGGTAAGGGAATCGGCGAGATCGGGACCGTCGGGTCCCCGGCAGCGATCGGCAACGCGGTCTACAACGCCACGGGCGTTCGTGTCCGCGATCTGCCGATCACGCTGGACAAAGTGCTGGAGCAGTGGAGTGATCAAGTGCCCCAGGCGGCACTTGACCACTCCACTGGCCGCTAGGCCAATATCCGCTGCAGGAACTGGCGGGTGCGGGGCTCGGTCGGATTCACCAACACCTGTTCGGGTGTGCCTCGTTCGAGGACGACGCCGTTCTCGATGAACAGCACCTGATCGGCGACCTGCTGAGCGAAGCGAATCTCGTGGGTGACGATCACCATCGTCCACCCCTGCGCGGCAAGCCCTTTGATGACGCCCAGCACTTCGCCGACGAGTTCGGGATCGAGAGCCGAGGTGGGCTCGTCGAACAACATCAGTTTGGGGCGCAGGGCGAGGGCTCGGGCGATACCGACGCGTTGCTGCTGGCCGCCGGAGAGCTGGAACGGGTACTGATCTGACTTGGCGTCGAGACCGATCTGGTCCAGGATCGCGTGAGCATCGCGGACGGCGTCGTCCTTGGCCCGTTTCTGCACGATCACCGGGCCCTCGATGATGTTCTGCAGCACCGTCTTGTGCGGAAACAGGTTGTGGCTCTGGAACACCATGCCGCTCTGCGCGCGGAAGTGACGCAGTCGGGCGGCGTCGACGGGTTCGGCGAAATTCACCGACACGTCCCCGATGCGGATGACGCCCGCGTCGGCCTGATCGAGTGCGTTCAGTGTGCGTAGCACCGTGGTCTTGCCGGACCCGGACGGCCCGATGATGACGGTGACGGTGCCGGACGGCACGGTGAACGAGATGTCCTTCAGCACGTCGAGCGAACCGAACGACTTCTTCAGAGCGGATACTTCCAGCAGGTCTGTCATTTCGCCACGTACCTGTCGAGTCGGACTTCGAGCTTGCCTTGGAAGAACGAGAGAACGATGCAGATTGCCCAGTAGTACAGCGCTGCAACGGTGTATAGGGTGAAGAAGTCGAATGTCGGTGCCGCCGCCAGCTGTGCGACGCGCAGTAGTTCGGTCACCAGAATGGTCGATGCGAGCGACGTGTCCTTCACCAGCGATATCAACGTGTTCGACAACGGCGGCACCGCGGTACGCAGTGCCTGCGGAAGCACGATGCGCTGCAACGTGGTTCGGTATCCCATTCCGATGGTCTGAGCGGCTTCCCACTGGCCCTTGGGCACGCTCAGAATCGCGGCACGGATCACCTCGGCCGCGTAGCCACCGACGTTCAGCGAGAACGCGACCACCGCGGCCGGGAACGGCGAAATCACGATGCCGAACTGAGGTAGGCCGTAGAAGATGATGAAGAGCTGCAGCAGCAGGGGAGTGCCGCGAATGATCGAGACGTAGAACCGGGCCACGGCGGCAAGCGGTGTGATCGACGAGATGCGGGCCAATGCAACCGCGAGCGCGATGACGAGCCCGATCACGAAGCTGATGGCAGTCAGCGGAATGGTCATGGTGACCGTGGCCTTCAGCATCGGCCACAGGTTATCCAGTACCAACTGCATCTTCGACGGTGCCGTCGACGTTGCGTCGTCGCTCTCCGGAACGACGGTGTCGTCCGTCGGTGCGGCGACGTCGCTACCGAAGTACTTGTTCGAGATCTCGGCGATGGTGCCGTTCTCACGCAGCGTGTCGATGGCGGTGTCGACCTCGTCCATCAGTCCGCTGTTCTTGCGGGCCGCGAAGGATTGCAGTGTCGTGTCGCCGGTCTCGCCGGCGATCTTCACGCCGGTGTCGCCGGTCTGCTGCAAGTATTCGGCGATCGCGAGGGAGTCGTTGACGGTGGCGTCGACGCGGCCGTCCTTGACGAGGGTGACCGCTTGGACGAATCCCTCGACGGCTTCGACATTCGCGCCGGCATTCGCGGCGACCTCGGCCCAGTTGCTCGTCGACGACTGGGCGGTGGTCTTGCCGGCCAGGTCGGCCAAACTCGAAATCGTGGAGTCGTTTGCGGCAGTGAGGATCTGACCTTCCGACACCGTGTAGGGGGTGGACAGGTCGTACGCCGATTGCCGGGCCGGGGTGATCGAGACCTGGTTGGCGATGAGGTCGAAGCGTTGGGATTGCAGGCCGGCGAAGATCGAGTCGAACGGCGTCTGCACGAAGTCGACGCGTACCCCCAGTTCCGCGCCCACGGCGTTGATCACGTCGATGTCGTACCCGGTGAGCTGTCCGTCGTCGCCTTGATAGCTGAACGGGCTGTAGGTGCCCTCGGTGCCGACCACCAGCACACCGTCGTCGCGAATGCGATCCAGCAGCGACTGCGAGGACGCACTGCATCCGGACAACCCCAGTACGGCGATCAGCATCGCGACCAGAGCAAGAGTAGATCTGCGCACCATCCGCGCCTGCTTTCACCGTGACTACGAGTGCTCCGAAACCTACCCGTCGATCTCCAACTCCGCTGACACCACCACGGCGTTGTTCATCGGCAGCGCTGCCACGCCGAGTGCGGTGCGCGCGTGGGCACCGACCTCGGGTCCGAAGATGGCCAGCACCAGATCGGAGAAGCCGTTGACGACCGTCGTGGTCTGAGTGAAGCCGTGGTCGGCATTGACCGACCCGGTGACGGTCAGCCATGCGCTGATGCGGTCCAGATCGCCGATGGCGCGGGCGAGGCTGCCCACGACAGCGAGGGCGGTGTCACGCGCGGCATCGGTGGCGGCGTCGAGACTCACCTGCGACGGAACGGCACCGAACGGGCCTGCCAGGGTGCCGTCCGGTGCCAACGGAGAATGCCCCGAGACGAATACCCGGTTGCCGCGCACGCGCACCCAGTCGAAGGAGAAGTCGAAACCAGGCGGTGCGGTCGGTTCGCCGGGCAACTCGAAGCCCAGTTCGGTGATGCGACGTTCGATCTCCATGGACGAAAATCCTCCTGTCAGACCGCGACACCGTTGATGGTGCGAACAGTCCAGCGAGAACCGTCGTGTTCGAGGGTGGAGACGCCGGCGTTGAGAATGCGGGGGGAGTGCCGGCGCCTGATCGCGTCGAAGATGGCGCGAATGACGCCGCCGTGCGCCACGGCGATCACCGCCGAGTCGGGGTAGCGCGCGGCGATCTCGTCGACGGCGCGCACGCCGCGCACGATCAGGTTCGATCGCGGCTCCAAGCCCGGGTACTTGCCGTTAGGCCAGTGCGAGTACGCGTCCCAGTCGGTGAATCCCTCGGCCTCGCCGAAGTGCCGTTCGGCCAGATCGGGGAACTCGGCGGTCCGTGTCAGGCCCAGATGTGCGCCGATGATGTCGGCTGTTTCCGCTGCTCGGACGAGCGGTGAGCTGACCAGGTGGTCCCATGTTCGGTACTCGAGTTCGTAGCCCGCTTCGCGGGCCTGAGCGCGTCCGGTGTCGTTGAGAGGTATGTCCGAAGAGCCCTGCAGACGCCCGTGCAGGTTCCAGTTCGTTTCACCGTGCCGAACCAGTGCCAGAAGAGTCATAGTGAGCGGAGAATATCCCAGAGTTACCAGGGAGTACGGTCGATACGAAGATACGCGAACGAGCTTGGAGGATTGTCGATGAATCTTGCCCTCACAGAAGAAGAGGCCGCGTTCCGTGACGAGATGCGGACGTTCTTCACCACGAAGATCCCTGCCGAGATTCGCGAGAAGAACGCGACGGGTCAGGAGCTGAGCAAGGACGAAGTGGTGACGACCATGCGAATCCTGAACGAGAACGGCCTGGCGGTACCGCACTGGCCTGTGGAGTTCGGCGGACGCGACTGGACCGCAGTGCAGCGTCACATCTGGCTCGACGAAATGCAGTTGGCTTCGGTACCCGAGCCGCTGGCGTTCAACGCCTCGATGGTCGGCCCGGTCATTGCGACCTTCGGCTCCCAGGAGGTCAAGGAGAAGTTCCTGCCCAAGACCGCGAACCTGGACATCTGGTGGTGCCAGGGCTTCTCCGAGCCAGAGGCCGGATCGGACCTGGCGTCGTTGCGCACCACCGCTATTCGAGACGGTGACGACTACATCGTCAACGGTCAGAAGACGTGGACCACGCTCGGCCAGTACGCCGACTGGATCTTCGCGCTCGTACGCACCAATCCGGACGCGCCGAAGAAGCAGGCCGGAATCTCGTTCCTGCTGATCGATCTGGACACCCCCGGCATCGAGATGCGTCCCATCAAGCTGGTCGACGGCAGCGTGGAGGTCAACGAGGTCTTCTTCGAGAACGTCCGCGTCCCGGCGGAGAACCTCGTGGGCGAGGAGAACCAGGGCTGGAGCTACGCCAAGTTCCTGCTGGGTAACGAGCGCACCGGCGTCGCCCGCGCCGGCCACACCAAAGTGCGCCTGGGGCAGGCCAAGAAGCACGCCGCGCAGACGAAGGTCGGCACCGGCACGCTGCTCGAGGATCCCTTGTTCGCTGCAAAGATGGCCGAGGTGGAGAACGAACTGCTCGCCCTCGAGCTGACGCAGCTGCGCATGGTCAAAGATTCGGACGACGGTAAGCCGAACCCGGCGTCGTCCATCCTCAAGATGCGGGGATCGGAACTGCAGCAGGCCACCACCGAATTGCTGATGGACATCGCCGGGCCAGACTCGCTGCCTTACGAGGCGGGCGAGGACATCGAGAGCGACGGATGGGCACAGCGATCCGTGCCGAACTACCTCAACTACCGCAAGGTCTCGATCTACGGTGGCTCGAACGAGGTTCAGCGCACCATCATCGCCTCGGCGATCCTCGGACTGTAAGGGAGCATCTGAAGACATGGATTTCGAACTCAACGAAGAGCAGAAGCTGCTGCGCGACACCACTCGTGAGGTGCTCGCCCGGGCCTACGACACCGAGAAGCGCAACAAGGTCGTTGCCGGCGAGCTCGGCTGGAGCACGGACGTCTGGAAGCAGTTGGCCGAGGTCGGTCTGCTCGGGCTGACGTTCAGCGAGGAAGACGGCGGCATGGACGCCGGTCCAGTGGAGATCATGGCGGTGATGACCGAGGTCGGACGACGGCTCGCACCGGAACCGATTCTCGACGCCGTTCTCGTCCCCGGCGGGTTGATCTCCGAGCTCGGCAGTGCCGAGCAGCGGACGCGGCTGCTGCCGCCGGTGGCCGAGGGGTCGTCGATGTTGGCGTTCGCGCACAACGAACCCGGCAGCCGCTGGCCCAACATCGACGTCGCGACCTCTGCCACCGAGGACGGCGGGTCGTGGTCGATCAACGGCGTGAAGAACCCGGTGCCGCACGGCGGTAGCGCAGACATGATCGTCGTCAGTGCCACCCTCCCCACCGGTGGAACGGGACTGTTCGTCGTCGATGCCGACGCGACCGGACTCACGCGTAAGTCGTACGCCACCCACGACGGGCAGCGCGCCGCGCAGATCGAATTCGTCGACGTCGCAGCAGAACCGCTCGGCACCGCCGAGAACGCGGCGGCAGCGATCACCGGTGCCGAGGTGCGTGCTCAGGCCGCGCTGTGCGCCGAGGCAGTCGGTGCCATGGAGGAGTCGCTGCGGCTGACCACCGATTACCTCAAGGCGCGCAAGCAGTTCGGGGTTCCGCTGGCCAAGTTCCAGGCGCTCACCTTCCGTGCCGCCGACATGTACGTGTTGCTCGAACTCGCCCGCAGCATGAGTCTCTACGCCACCATGTCGTTGTCCGACGGCACCGTCGATCCGACCATTGCGTCGCGCGCGAAGCTGCAGATCTCGCGGTCCGGGCGCAAGATCGGTCAGGAGGCCATTCAGCTGCACGGCGGAATCGGCGTCACGGCCGAATATCCGGTCGGGCACTACACCAGTCGACTGGTGGCCATCGAGCACACCCTCGGCGGAGCCGACGAGCACCTGCGCATCCTCGCCTCGAAGGTCGCAGATCACGATCTCATCGGGATCTGACTCTCCGAGAAGACGCCTCGGGCCCGGCCACCATCGACGGTGGCCGGGCCCGAGGTCGTTTCGCGAGGCGTCAGCTGCCCGAATCCGCATCGGCGACAAGGTCGGCCACGGCGGTGGGGTTCGAGACCAGGATCGCGTGCGAGCCCGGCACCTCGGTGACCTGAGCGCCCGCCCTCTGCGCCATGAAGCGCTCCGCCGAGGTGGGGATGATCTGATCCTGCTGGGGAATCAGAGCCCAGGACGGGGTGTCGGCCCAGGACGGCGGGCCGCTCGGCTCGAGCAGCGCACCGGCAGCGATCGTCTTCTGGTTCGCAGCCATCCGCGCGGCCTGCTCCTCGCTCAGGTCGGGCGCGAAGAACGTCCGGAACAGGGCGGGGGTGACGTACGAGTCGACGTTCTTGCCGATGATGTTCGACGCGTCGTCGACGATCGTGAGGCCGATCACCGGCGGTATCAACGCGGTCACCGGGAATCGGATGGGGTCCAGTTCGAGGGCAACGGGTTCGCCTTCGACGGGCATGAACGCGGCGACGTAGACCAGCGCCTCCACGTTGTCGGCATGCACGTTGCTGATGACGGTGCCGCCGTAGGAATGGCCGACCAGGATCACCGGCCCGTCGATGCTCTCGACGACATCGCTGACCGAGGCCGCGTCGATCGCAGGACCACGCAGCGAGTTGTCTGCGGTCACCACGTGGTAGCCGCGGCCACGTAGATTCTCGGCGACGCCGTCCCAGCTGCTGTTGTCGGCGAAGGCACCGTGCACGAGAACCACGGTCGGCAAGCCCTGAGCGGCCGCCGGAGCGACGCCGATACCGACCGCCGCGCCCACGGTCAGTGCTGCTGTCGTCAGAACTGCGGACCATGTCGGTTTTGTCATGATCTCAACCTGCCACACGCCATGAGTTCGTGCGGTGTTCACTGCGGAGATTCGACCAGCTTTCTCTCAGTGAACGCTCGTATGCTTGGGTTGCACCAGTGGCGTTTGCCCGGCCGGGTGATCGTGAAATCGAAGGTCCGATCGTGAGCGAGAGTTCGATGAAGTCTCGGATGGCCGAGTACCCACGTCCCCACCACTGCTTACTGCACGTCAGCGATACGCATCTCGTCGACGGCGGGGGTCGGTTGTACGGCGGCGTGGACAGTGAACTGCGGCTCGAGCAGGTGATGACCGACGTACGCAATTCGGGTGTGCGACCCGATGCGTTGGTGTTCACCGGTGATCTGACCGACAAGGGCGAGCCGGGCGCATACGATAAGCTGCGAGCGTTGGTCGAGCCGGTGGCCGAGGAACTCGGCGCGCAGATCGTGTGGGCGATGGGCAATCATGACGACCGCGCGACCTTCCGTCAGAAGCTGCTCGACGCCGAACCGACCGGGCAGTCCATCGACCGGGTGCACGACGTCGACGGCCTCCGAATCGTCACGCTCGACACCACGGTGCCAGGACGCCATCATGGCGAGCTCGGCGACGAACAATTGGCTTGGCTGGCAGACACTCTCGCGACACCCGCAGAGTTCGGCACGATTCTCGCGATGCATCATCCGCCGGTACCGACCGTGCTCGATCTCGCGGTGCTCGTCGAACTGATCGATCAGCCGCGGTTGGCTGACGTGCTCCGCGGAACGGATGTGCGGTCGATTCTTGCTGGGCACCTTCATTATTCGACCACGGCCACGTTCGCCGGTATCCCCGTCTCGGTGGCGTCGGCCACGTGCTACACCCAAGATCTCAACGTGCCGGCCGGCGGATTACGCGGACGGGACGGCGCTCAGGGCTACAACCTGGTTCACGTCTACGACGACACCATCGTGCATTCGGTGGTGCCGACAGGCTCGTACGACACTGTGGGAGAGGCAGTGTCGGCCGATGAGACAGCGCGCAGGCTCAGCGAAGCGGGGGTCACCATCGCAGACAGTGCTCGCCGAAAGACCTTCAGCGACGCCTAGCGCTGTTCGCGTTCCCAGGGCGCGACGATGGGAAAGTACTTGTCCAGGAACTGCGTCACGGTGCGAGTGCGCAGATCCAGGTCCACCTCGGGGAAGCTGCCATCGTTGAGGCAGAAGAAGTCGACAGACCGCTTGGGAAGCAGTTTTTCCATCGCGTCGAGTCCCGCCACGGTGGTGGTGTCGATGTACCGGACCTTGGCGTCCTTCTGGACCACTGCGCGCCCACTCATCAGCGCGTAGTAGTGGTACAGAGAATTCGTCACCGAGATGTTGGTGCTCGCGCGGAAGGCGCTCGCCGCGGTCGACGCGAACTCGTCCGGAAATTCGTTCTCCATCTCCTGCATCACGCTGCGCCGCAGCGGTGTTGCGGCGTGTTCGAGATGTCGGGTGGTGGTCATCCCGAATCGGTCCTGCAGGATGCGACGGTTCACTCGTGCCGCGTTCTCGAAGCCGCTTCGGTCGGCGTCGCTGTAGCCCAGGCCGATTCGGGTCGTCGCCTCGATGAACATGCTGATTCCACCGGGGGAGAAGAACATCGACGGACTCACCGGGCGGCCGAAGAACATGTCGTCGTTGGAGTACAGGAAGTGCTCGGACAAGCCGGGGATGTGATGCAGCTGGCTCTCGACGGCCTGCGAATTGTGAGTCGGCAGAACGGAGGTGTCGACGAAGAACGCCTCGCTCGGCACGAAGGTCACCTTCGGATGGTCGGCGAGCCAGGCCGGTCTCGACGAGTCGGTGGCCACGAAGATGCGCCTGATCCACGGTGCGTACAGGTGGATCGATCGCAGCGCGTACTTCAGCTCGTCGATCTGGCGGTAGCGAGCCGCTGAATCGTCACCTTCGCCGACCACGTAGTTCGCCATGCGGCGCGCGCGTTGAGCCTGAAATTCGGCGGAGGAGCCGTCGACCCAGGAGAAGACGATGTCGATGTCGAAATTGATGTCCGACGCGTGGTCGGCGAACATGTTCTCGATGGTCGGCCAGGTTCGTCCGAAGCGTTCGACGGTTCCGCGCACTGCCTCGTCGGGCCGGATGTTCCGGCGCGTCAGGGAGTTCTCGATCGGCAGCACGATCTCGGACGGGGAGAACGACCACAGTTCGATCTGCACCGCGGTCGACGCGCCGTAGTACAACCCGCTGAACGGCTCGACTCGCGGCCGGTACAGGCGCACGATGCGCGCGTTCGCGGACGGCGAGAGTGCGCCGTCGGCTACGAGCACCGCCTTTCCGCGGGCATCGACGGTCTTGGAGTAGAACGGCTCGGCGCGGCAGGCGTGCGCCAGCGCAGTGGTCAGTGCGTCACGGGCCGCGAGCTCGATGGCAATGACGGGTCGTTCGTCGTTACCGCGCACCAGCAGGTACTTGATGCGTGCGGCGTCGAGCACGGCACGGACGAACAACAGATCCTCGACCATCGCCTGGTGCGGGGTCGTGGAGGTGATGGTCAGTGCGTAGCGGCCGTCGTGGCTGACCACGTCGGAGCGTTCGCTCAATCGCGCTGCGGACGCTGCTGATTCTCGGGTGACGGCATCGTTGGTCTCGTGCTCCGGTGGAACGAGGTAGATATCGTGCGGGGCAGAAGACGAGGTGATGACGTTCCTTCCGGAGTGTGCGCGCTGGCCGAGGTACCTCGGTGCTCGGTCAGTCTAGTGCAGGTCCGGGGCTTTTCTGACGCGCTGCGGTAGAACCCGGTTCGCTGCGAGGAGGCCCGCGACAACGCCCGCGGCGTCGGCGAGAGCATCGATGACCGATCCGGATCGTCCCAGGGGCAGGATCGCCTGCAGGAACTCCGAGAGCGCCGCGAACAGCAGCACCCAGAGTGCGGTTCCGACCCAGCCGATCTCGGCGAGCCGGGACGTGTACGCGAGGGCCGCGAACAGTACGAAGTGGATGATCTTGTCGCTGTGCTCGAACCCCGAGGGCACTCCCGAGGCGGGCGTGAACAGCACGATCAGCGCGACGACCAAGGTGACGGCGAGGGGAATCCGATACGTCGACTGCGAGAGCACCGCTCTAGTTTACCGGCGCTGCAGCACCACCACGGTGTCGGTGCGCTCGTCGCCGTCCGGCGTCGTGCGGGCGCGGTGCTCGGCGTGAATCACCTCGAACCCGTCGCCCGCCGCAGCGACGACCGGCTCCGGCGCGAACAGTCGGTGCTTGGCCGGGTGCTGCGATGCGTGGCTGTCGCTGGGGCTGTGGCCGACGATCAGAAGACGCCCGTTCGGCGCGACAGCCGCGGCGAACCTGCGGGTGGTCAGTTCCAATTCGTCCGGGGGCACCTGGAGGAAGTGCACCGACACCAGATCGAAGGCCTCCACCGGGGGAGTCCAGTCCAGAACATCTTCCTGTCGCCAGTCCACGGTGAGTGTCTGCGTGTCCAGTGCCTGGTGTGCTGCGCGAGCGCGGCCGAGTGCGACATCGGAAATGTCGACGCCGGTCACGTTCCAGCCCTGACCGGCCAGCCACAGTGAGTCGGCACCTTCGCCGCAACCGATGTCCAGGGCGCGGCCGGGAGTCAGCTTCGAGGCTTCCTGAACCAACACGGCGTTGGGATTCCCACTCCAGATGGTGGTGCGCTGGCTGTAGAGGTCGTCCCAGAACGCCTCGTCGAAGGTGCCGTTCTCGAAATCCGGTTCTGCGTGGGTCCGGTCCGCGGAATGGGTATGTGCGTGCGTGTGTTCGGCCATGGTTCGAGACTGCACGCTATTGCTCGCGGGCGCAAACATTTTTGCTCGATCGGCAAAAGTGGGTTCTGAGTAGAGTGGTCCTCCATGACCGAACCGGAACGCGAAGTGCTGACGTGGGAGACCTTCGGAGATGCCTCGCGCGAGCTGACCAAGAAGATCGTGGACGACGGGTTCGTTCCGGACATCGTCATCGCGATCGCTCGCGGCGGACTCATCCCTGCCGGTGCCATCTCCTACGCCATGGGCGTCAAGGCAGCAGGCACCCTCAATGTCGAGTTCTACTCCGACATCGAGGAGACGCTGCCCGATCCTGTTGTGCTCGAACCGCTTCTGGACACCGATGCGATCGTCGGCAAGAGGTTGCTCGTGGTCGACGACGTCGCCGATTCCGGACGCACCCTGGCTCTGGTGATCGACCTGTTGAAAGCGCATACGCTCGACGTGCGATCGGCCGTGATCTACACCAAGCCGAGAACCATTATGCAGCCGGACTACTCGTGGCGAGAGACCGACAAGTGGATCAACTTCCCATGGTCCACGTTGCCGGTCATCACCTGAGTCGACTCGTCTTACTGGTTGCTGACGTCGATCAGTACCTTGCCGACAGTTCCGTTCTCGACCGCGTCGTGTGCGGCAGCGGTCTCGCTCAGTGGGAAGCGGTGCAGTGGTAGGCCGGTGGCTTCACCCACCTCCAGTACACCTGCTGCTGCCGCCGCGCTGACGTCCGCCTCGGCGTTGCGTAGAGCGTCGTCGCCCACGGTGTAGAGCAGGACGAACTGGTAGCGGGTGTTGAGCACCATGTTCGGCCGAATGTCGAGGGAGATGGTGTCGCCCCCGTTGTTGGCGTAGACGGCAACCGATGCTCGGTTCGCTCCCACGGCCGCGTTGAGTGCGGCGTTCTGCGCGGGAGCGACCTCGACGATCAGATCGATTCCGTCGGGTACCAATTCGCGGATTTCGGCGGCTGCGTCGCCGGTCTTGTAGTTCACCACGTGGTGCGCGCCCGCAGCAGTGGCGAGAGCGCCCTTCTCCGGGCTGCTGACCGTCGTCACCACTGTCGCGCCGGCCCACCGCGCCAACTGGATCGCGGCATGGCCGACCGCACCTGCACCACCTGCGACGAGAACCGTCTTGCCCTCCAATGCGCCGGGATGCAAGCGCGACGGGCCGTCCTCGGAGACGGTCAATGCGCGGTGTGCCGTCATGGCGGGTACGCCGAGGCTCGCGCCCACGTCGAATCCGACCCCGTCGGGCAGTCGCACCACACGGTCGGCGGGAAGATTGGTGAACTGCTGCGCGGTGCCGGTCGGACGCTGATGCTGGGCCAGGTACACCCAGACTCGATCTCCGACAGCGAGTCCGTCCACGCCGGTGCCGACCGCATCGATCACTCCGGCACCGTCCTGGTTCGGAACCACCTCGTCGAAGGCAAGCTTTTCACCCGGACCTGACCCGGTTCGGTTCTTCCAGTCTGTCGGGTTGACGCCGGAGACCACGATGCGAACGCGCACTTCGCCTGCGGCGGGCTCGTTCACCTCGCGATCCTTCGGCTCGAGAACGGACGAATCGCCGGTGCGGGTGTACACAATTGCTGGAGCAGTCATATGCAGTTCAACGCGCCCGGCCCGCCTCGATGTTCCCGGTCCGTGTCATCGGGGTATGTATGAATAGTTATTTGTTGCCGGAGGAGAGATGGACTTTCGATGAATCACAACGACTTGCTCACCGACGCGTTCGGCCGGATCAAAGAACTCGTCCATTCGGTGTTGGACGAAATCCCAACTCCGGCGTTGACCGATCGACCCGATTCCGAAGCCAACAGCATCGCGTGGTTGCTCTGGCACCTGACTAGGGTGCAGGACGATCACATTGCGGGAGTGGCCGGGAGCGAGCAGGTCTGGACCTCGGACTCGTGGTTCGAGCGCTTCGATCTGCCCTTCGACCGATCCGATATCGGATACGGGCAGTCGTCGTCCGACGTCGCCGAGGTTGCCTCCAGTGCTGAGCTTCTCCGTGAATACCACGACGCCGTGCACTCGAAAACCATTGCGTACCTGAGCAATATCTCGACCGACGATCTGGACAGGATCGTCGACGAGAACTGGGACCCGCCGGTCACGCTGGGAGCGCGGTTGGTGTCGGTGGTGTCCGACGACCTGCAGCATGCCGGGCAGGCCTCGTACGTTCTCGGCCTGTATACCCGTCAGGCGTAGAGCTTCTGCAGGTTCTCCAGCGTCTTGCGGATGTTGCGGCGCTGGAACTGTGGGAACGTCTTGCCGCTGGTGACGATCTTGTCGAACACCAGTGCCAGGGCGTTGGGCCACTTGGTGCGGTCGTCGGTCCAGGTCTCGGAGACTTTCGTACCGCCCTCTACCGGCTGAAAGTCGTAGCGCCACGTTGCGTTCGCGCCCTTGATCTTCGGCGCGCTCTTCCCGATGGCGTGGACGCGAAACTCGAAGGTCTTGCCGCGGTCGGCCGCGGTGACGGTGCAGCGGGTGACCCACGTAGCCCGGCCCCGCTTGTTGGTTCCGTCGAACACCATTCCCACGTAAGCACTTTCGCGAGGCTCGTGGACCGTTGCTCCGGTGTTCTCGGGGCTCCATTCGCCCGTTCGGGTGGGGTCGCTGATCGCGTCGTACAGCGTGTTCGCGTCGGAGTTGATCACGATGCTGTCGGATACGACGAATTCGCGCTTCACGAGGACGCGCCGTTCTTCAGGCCCGGGTGGATTCGAGTGAGCATCGGAACCAACAAGGTTCGCGGAGTGATCTGCGCAAAGATCGATCCGATGCGGTTTGCGGGTCCTGGGATCGACACCATTCGGCCTTTACTCATATCGTCGACGGCTGTCTTGGCCACCGTTTCCGCAGACACCCACATGATCGATGGAAGTGCCTTTTCGGCATCGTCTTTGGCAAAGCCGGCAGCTTCCCCGAAACCTGTCTGCACCGGCCCGGGACACAGCGCGGTGGCGGTCACGCCAGTTCCCCGAAGTTCACCGGTCAAAGACTGCGTATAGGAGAGCACGAACGCCTTGCATGCGCCGTATCCGGCTTGTCCCGGCAGCGGTTGAAACGCGGCGGTCGAGGCCACGTTCAGCAGTGATCCGCTGCGTCGCTGGATCATGCCGGGAAGGAAGCGGATACAGAGGTCCGCGACGGCAACCACGTCGACCTCGATCATGTTCATTTCCGCGTCCGGATCGGATTCTGCGACCGGCCCGAGAGTGGAGAGCCCGGCGTTGTTGATCAGCACGTCCGGAATGAGGCCGAGATCGGTGATGCGGCCGAGCAACTCGGCGCGCGCAGTGCGATCGGAGAGGTCTGCGGCCAACACCTCGGCACGGACGCCACGTGCGCGAATCTCGTTCGCAAGCTCGTCCAACTTGTCGGCGCGCCGGGCTACGAGGGTGACGCCGTGGCCTCTCGACGCGAGTTCGCGGGCAATGGCGGCTCCAATGCCCGAGGATGCTCCGGTGACGACAGCTGTCCGATCGGGGGCAGGACGAGGAAGGCTCATGGACCCACCGTAGCGAATGTCCGCTACGCAGCGCATTTGAGAGTCGGCAGAGGTTAGCCTACTCTTACTTCGACGTCCCCTCGCTGGCGAAAGGTTGCCATGTTCTCTGTCTCATCGGCCGGTCGACGGACCGTCCACCGTACGACTCTGTTGTCTGCGCTGGCCGTCTCGGCCCTGGTGGTCGGCGCGTGTTCGAGTCCCGATACCGCCGAGGAGCAACAGGCCACCGGTGACTTCGCTGCCGTGACGATCGATTCGGCTCTGGGGCAGGCCGTCATCACCGAGAAGCCCGAACGCATCGTGACTCTCGGGCAGGGTTCGGCCGAGACGGCGATCGCACTGGGCACCGTGCCGGTCGGCGTCGAAGAGTATTCATGGGGTGCCGACGACACCGGTTATCTACCGTGGGTGCACGATGCCGTCACGGACTTGGGGGCCGAGCTGCCCGAACAGTTCATCGGTGGAACCGAACTCGACATCGAAGCGGTTGCCGCACTCGAACCGGATCTGATCTTGGCCCCGTGGTCAGGGGTGACGCAGGATCAGTTCGACAAGATGAGTGCGTTCGCCCCGGTGGTCGCCTACGAGGAACAGCCGTGGACCACGACCTGGAAGGACCAGATCACCGTCATCGGCAAGGCCATGGGGGAGGAAGGGAAGGCAGCCGAGGAGATCGCCAAGATCGAGAGCCGTTTCGCCGACGCCTCCGCCCAGCATCCCGAGTACGCGGACGTGACCTTCTCGTACATCTACAACACCGGCCCCGCGACACTCGGGGTGTTCCTCGCTGACGAGCAGCGAGTTGCGATGGTGCGCGGTCTCGGGCTGCAGGTAGATCCGGTGGTGAACACTCTCGACGAGACCGAAGGGACCGACTCGTCGGTCATCGGTTTGGAGAACGCGAATCTGCTGAACGATTCGGACCTGATCTTCACTTTCTACTCGGATCCGCAGAACCGCACCGACACCGAGAATCAGCCTGCGTATCAGCAGATCCCGGCAATCTCTCGGGGATCCGTGGTTGCGCCGACAGATCAGTCGTTCGTTACCGGGTCGTCCATCATCAACCCGCTGACCGTGCCGTGGGCTCTCGAGCGCTATGTGCCGATGATCGACGAGGCTGTTGCAAAGGTCGACGCCGGCACGTCGTCGACCAATTGAGCGGAGCGTAGAAGAAACAAGACGGGCCGACCTCAGGCGACGGCACTCTCGAGTCGCTCGATCAACCTGTTGAACAACCTCTTCCAGCCCCGCACCGTGTTCTCGGTGCGGGGCTGGACTGTTTTTTGCGCGCGCCTAGGCGATGTGCGGGCCTGCTCTGGCGTGTGATTGTCGGGGTTGTCGGTAGGGGTCGACGGTGGCGGGCGGTACGAACCAGGGGTGTTGATCGGCACCGATGAACACTTCCCAGTCGCTGTGATGGATGAGTCGGTGGTGGAAGCTGCAGAGCAGGACGAGGTTGTTCATGTCGGTGGGGCCGCCGTCGGTCCAGTGCCGAATATGGTGCAATGCCATTAAGTTAGCCGAAACGATAAAGCGACACGCGGTGTAGATGCGCATTTTAAGTTGCGTGTTTCGTAGAATTTATTGGTGGACGAAAT